>JACQED010000322.1 GCA_016200785.1 Chloroflexota bacterium | reverse complement strand
TTCAGCGCGCCGGGAAGCCAGGGCAGAGATTCCCAACGCAGGCGCAGGGCGACGCCGGAGAGATGCGCCACTTCGTGCGCGTGGCCGAGCAGCCCGAAGCCGGTGATGTCGGTCGCGCCCTTCACGCCGACCCCGCTCGCGGCGCGCGCCGCGTCGCGGTTGAGGCGCGACATGCTCTCCACGCACTTCGCCACATCGGCCTCGTCGGCCTGACCGCGTTTCAGCGCGGTCGTGATCGTCCCCGTGCCGAGGGGCTTTGTCAGCACGATCTTATCGCCCGGCCGAGCGCCGCCCTTGGTCAACATCCTATCGGGATGAATCAACCCCGTCACGGCGAGGCCGTACTTCGGCTCCTGATCGGTGACGGTGTGGCCGCCGGCGATGACCGCGCCGGCCTCCTTCACCTTATCCGCTCCGCCGCGCATGATCTCGGTGAGGATCGCCAGTTCGAGATTTTCCGGGAACGCGGCGAGGTTCATCGCGAAGATCGGCTCGCCGCCCATCGCGTAAACATCGGACAGGGCGTTGGCCGCGGCAATCGCGCCGAACGAGTAGGCGTCGTCCACCACCGGCGGAAAAAAATCGGTCGTGGCGATGATCGCCCGTTCGTCGTCGAGGCGGTACACTGCGGCGTCGTCCGGCTGGCCGATGCCGACGAGCAGGTTCGGATAATCTTTGGGTTGAAACATGTCGGCGAGCGGGCGCAGCACGTGCGCCAGGGCCTCAGGGCCTAGTTTGCTCGCTCAACCCGCGCAGGAGGCCAACGTCGTCAGTCGCACACTCATTGTCGAATTCCTCAAGATGCCCCAACCACAAAGATGCCAAGGCGCCGGGTTCTCCAGGTTTTTCTTTGTGGCCTTCGTGTCTTTGTGACTTCGTGGTGAGCTTTCAGATCGCCCCGCAATCTGCCGTCTCCGTTCTGCGTTCTTTCGGCAGTATAGCCTCCCTTCCCTTTTCTTTCAAGACTTTGGCGAAATGGCGAGTTCGCTTATAATGAGTCTCATGCAGAATGGAATCTCTCGGCTCGAAGCGCGCGTCGAGCAACTGGTCGAGGGCACGTTCGCCCGGTTGTTTGCCGACCGCCTGCACCCGCGCGAAGTGGCACTGCAGCTCGCCAGAGCGATGGAAGACGGCGCGACTTCCACCGACGACGGCGCTCGCCGCGCGCCTGAGCATTATTGCGTGCATTTGAATCCACAGGACGCGCTCGCGCTGTTGGAGGCCGAGCCTGATCTGGAAGAGCGACTCGGCGGAGAACTAATCGCGCTGGCGCGTGACGGCGGCCTGACGATGGCTCGCCGCCCCGAAGTGACCCTTGTTCCCGACGCGTCACTCGCGCCGCGCGCCATCTCGGTGGACGCCCGCGCCCCGGCCTCGCCCTCCGGCGGCGACACGCTCGCCAGCACGCCGATCGCGCCGATGACGACGCAACTCGAATCCGCGCCCGACGCCTTCCTGATAGTGGACGGCCAGCGCCACGTGGCGCTCAATCAACCCGTGGTGACAATTGGCCGCCGGCTCGACAACACATTGGTCCTCAACGACTCTCGCGTCTCGCGCACTCACGCGCAAATACGGCAGCGCTACGGGCGATGGGTGGTATTCGACCTCGGCTCGCGCGGCGGGACGCAGGTAAACAAACAGCCGATCACCGAGTGTGTGCTGAGGCCCGGCGACGTGATCAGCCTGGCCGGGGTGACGCTGATCTACGCCGAAGAGGAGCGCCCGCCCTCGGCCAACGGCGGCGAAATCGGCGGCACTCGTCCGCTTGCGGCGTGACGCCCGAACTGTTCTTTTTCATGTTGCGGTTGGGGCTGGCGGCGGTGCTCTACGCCTTTCTCGGCACGATCATTTATCTGTTGTGGCGCGACGTGCGGACGGCGACTGAGACCGCCTCGGCGAGACAGCGGCGACTTGGGCAATTGACTGCCCTGAGTGACTCTGTGGCGGGAGAGGGAGCGGCGCGGGTTTATCCGCTTTTGCCAATCACCTCTCTGGGCCGCGCGCCGACGAACATGGTGACGTTGTCCGACGAAGCGGTCTCACTCGAACACGCTCTCCTCGTGCTGCGAGGCGGCCAATGGTGGCTGGAAGACCTCGGCTCGCGCAATGGCACGACGCTGAACGGCGCGCCGGTCGCCCAGCCCGTAGTCGTCAGCGCGGGAGACGTAATCGGAATCGGCAAGACGAGGCTCAAACTGGAACTTGAGTAGAAAGTGGGGTGGCACAGGCTATGAGCACAAAAATTTTCTCCTTCAGTCACGTCCCGCAGAGATCAATTATCCTGACGGCGGGCTTATCGTACCTCACGCTATTCACCGCAATCCTGCTCGGTTACCCGTTGTGGGTCGTCGCTCTGGTTGCGTTCGCTCCGTGGCTTCCACTGCTCACGTCCGAGGTTGTCTACGACTACCGGCATTACGCCTGGCTGGCCGTCTTCGAAGCGCTGTTGCTTCTGCAGTTCGGCCAGTTCGCGGAGCATCTGGCGCAGATCGTCCAGATCTTCCTTCTGCATTTCCCGCCCGAACAGGCGAACGGCATCTTCGGGCAGGTGAATCGCGAGTGGGTGCTGTTTCTCTGGAACACCGCCCTGCTCGCCGGGATCGTCGTTCTCGCTCTGCGCTGGCCGCGCAACCGCGCGTTGTGGGTCGCCGCCGTCGTCGCCGCGTGGGTCGAGATCGAGATGATCGTCATCGTCATCACCTACGTCTCAACCGGGATCGTCGGCAGTCCGGGCCTCCTCGGCCGGGGCGGCGTGATCGGAACGCCGCTCCTGCGCCCCGATCTGCACTTCATCTACAGCCTGACTCAGACCGGCGTGCTGATCTGGGCATTGGTCGCCCAACTGCGCACCGCGCACGACGAATGGCTGGAGCGCGCGTTCCCGACTTTCACGCCGGAGCAGTTGGCGTGGGCCAGCAGTCAAGTCGAGACGCGGCAGGTGAAGGCGGGTCAGGACATCGTGCGTCAGGGCGAACTGGCCGACAATCTCTATATCATCGCCTCCGGCGAAGTGGAAGTGATTCGCGATTCCAACGGGGAGCGCCGCGTCGTCGGCAAACTGAGTCGGGGCCAATTCTTCGGCGAGGTCGGCGTCGTCGGCGGCAAACCGCGCAACGCGACCGTCCGCGCCGTGACGGATTGCGATCTGCTCGCGCTGGACGGCAACACCTTCCGGCGAATGTTGAGTGTGTCGGAGCAGACGAGGGAAGCGGTGGAGATGATAATGAAGGCGAGGGAGTAGAAAAACCCAAACCCCAAACCCCAAACTCCAAATCCCAAATTCCACAACAGCCGAGATGCCCACGAGCGGGGAAGGGGTGAGAGGCGCGGGCGAGAGGACGGGGCTGTAATTCACTGACCACGAGAGAGACGGAGGAACGATGCCGCTGCCGACGACGATTGACGATGCTTACAATGCCGTAAACCCGGACGTGCCTTTGCAAAGTGGCGACCCGCGCTACGTTGATATGAGCGAGGTGCGCGGCGGCGACGATCTGGCCCGGCTGCTGGCCGAACGCCTGCGTCGCTCGGATCGCGGCGAGCCGCGCCTCTTTCAGCGCCAACTGATCACCGGCCATCGGCGCTGCGGCAAGACGACCGAACTGTTTCGCCTCCGGCACGAACTCGAACGGCACGGCTACTTCGTCGTCTACTTCGACGCGGAGACCGAACTCGACATCGCCGACATCAGTTACCTCGACGTGCTGCTATCGTTGGCCCAGCAGGTCGAACTGCAACTCCGCGAGTCGCCGCTGAAAATCGAACTGAAGTCCGAATTGCTTCAAAATCTGAAGGACTGGTTTGCGCAAACCATCCTCACCCGTATCGAAACGCGCGACACCGAGCGGGTGCTCGAAACCGAGTATGGGTTAGGGCTGGAAAGCCCGGTGGCGATCTTCGCCAGAATGCTGGCGACCTTGAAGGGCCACATCAAGAACAGCGCCCAGCGCCGCAAAGAAATCCGCCAGGAACTGGAACGCGAACTGAGCGCGTTCATCGAGCGGCTCAACGAACTGATTGACGACGCGCAGGCGCGGCTCAAAGCCAAAGGCCGCGCCGGCCTGCTGGTCATCGTGGACGGGCTGGAGAAAATGCTCATGCGGGACGTGTCGGCCGGCTTCACGTCGCACGAGATGATGTTCATTCATCACGCGGAGCAGTTGCAAAGCCCGCGCTGCCATCTGCTCTACACCGTCCCGATTTCGCTCCTCTACAGCCGCCACGTCCAGCAGGCCCTCGGCGAAAGCGAAGTCATCCCGATGGTTTCAGTTTATCAACGCGACGGCGTGACGCCGCATCGGGCCGGGCGAGATAAACTCGTCGAATTGATCGCCCGGCGGCTCGACGTGGACGCCATTTTCGCCGACCGCGCCTTAGTTGGCCGGCTGGTGGAGATGAGCGGGGGACACCCCGGCGATCTCTTGCGGCTCGTCCGTTTTGCCTTCGACGACTCGGAAACCACCGTTCGGCCAGAGGCCGTTGAGTACGCCATTCGCAAACTGGTCAACGACTACGATCGGTTGACACACGACCGCGACCTCGAACTGCTTTGGCAGGTTCACCGCGAGAAGCGCGTCTCCGGCGATCCGGAATTCTCGACCTTGCTGTTCAATTTGCTGATCCTGGAGTACAACGGCGACCGTTGGGCCGACGTTCATCCGGCAGTGCGGGCCACTCGGCGGTGGAAGGAATTCGGCGCCCGCACGCCCTCCAAACCAAAAGCCGCCCGCCGCGCGCGCGCTAAACGGCCCGCCACAAGGAAGAAGTGAACGACGTTCCCCCGCCCCCTTTGGCGGCTGAGGTCAACGAGCGCGAACTGCTGGCGATGGCCCGCATGCTGCGGCGCGGCCGTGGCACGTTCGTGCTCGCCTTTGCGCGCTGCAATATCCCCGCCCAGCGGGAGCGGCTCGTCTCGACGCTGCGCGACGTGCTGGCCCCTCTCAACGTCGCAATCAGCGAAGTCACGCTGTCCGGCCTGCAGGCCGACATTTACGCCGAACTCACCGCCGTGTCAACGAATGCGAATGGCGACCCTCTGTTCGTCTACGGGCTGGAAAGCGTCATGCCGTCCGAAGACCCGTACCGCGCGCTCGCCCAACTCAACGAGCGGCGAGGGCGCTACCAGGGGCTGGCGCGTCCGCTCGTCTTTTGGGTGGCCGAATACGTCTATCGCCTGATTGCCGAAAAAGCGCCGGACTTTTGGGGCTGGCGTAGCGGCGTGTACGAATTTGTTTCGGAAGAAGGCATTGCTCGCGAAACCTATCAGCGCGAGATGGCTGTGCCGTACATGCAAATGACCGGCCTTGCCCTGGCCGAGAAAGAAGCCCGTATTCGCCTGTTGATGGGATTGCTTGACGACTATCGGGGCGACGATCGCGAAACACGATCCGCCCGCTCGAACGTCCTGCTCAAACTTGGCCAGCTTCACGAAGAACTCGGCGACTACGAGCAGGCCGAGCGGCTGTACCGCGAAAGCCTGAAGACAGCGGAAGAACTCGGCGACCGGCACGGGTTCGCCGTGACGCAGGGCAGTCTGGGCCATTTGGCCCGAGTGCGCGGCGATTACGAGGAGGCCGAGCGGCTGTACCGCGAAAGCCTGAAGACGTTCGAAGAACTCGGCGACCGGCGCGGGGTGGCCGTGACGCAGGGCAGTCTGGCGGATCTGGCGCGACTGCGCGGCGACTACGAGCAGGCCGAGCGGCTCTTCGCCGCAAGCCTGAAGATGCTGGACGAACGTTCGAAGAACTCGGCGACCGGCGCGGGGTGGCCGTGACGCAGGGCAGTCTGGCGGATCTGGCGCGACTGCGCGGCGACTACGAGCAGGCCGAGCGGCTGTACCGCGAAAGCCTGAAGACGTTCGAAGAACTCGGCGACCGGCGCGGGGTGGCCGTGACGCAGCACAGTCTGGCGGAACTGGCGCAACTGCGCGGCGACTACGAGCAGGCCGAGCGGCTGTACCGCGAAAGCCTGAAGACGAAAGAAGAACTCGGCGACCGGAGAGAAGTCGCCGTGACGCGGAACAGTCTGGCGTATCTTGCGCAACTGCGCGGCGACTACGAGCAGGCCGACCGGCTGTACCGCGAAAGCCTGAAGACAGCGGAAGAACTCGGCGAAGGGCGCGGGGTGGCCGTGACGCAGCACGGTCTGGCGGATCTGGCGCGACTGCGCGGCGACTACGAGCAGGCCGAGCGGCTGTACCGCGAAAGCCTGAAGACGTTCGAAGAACTCGGCGGCCGGCGCGAAATCGCCGTGACGCAGGGCCAACTGGCGGAACTGGCGCAAGAGCGCGGCGACTACGAGCAGGCCGAGCGGCTGTACCGCGAAAGCCTGAAGACAGCGGAAGAACTCGGCGACCGGCGCGGGATTGCCGTAACGCTCCACAACCTGGCGCTATTGCGTATTGCGCAGGAACGATTCGCGGAGGCGCTGGAACTGCTGACCAGGAGCCGCGACATGTTCCGAGAGATTGGATTGGACAAAGACGTGGCCGAGGAGGAAGAGAAGATGGGCGAAATCCAACGCCGCCTCTCGGAGGCCAAAGTTCCCTGATTTCCCCCGTTTCCCTTGTTTCCTTTCACGACAGGAGACCTTTCAATGCCTGACAATCCTTTCCTCGCCATCATCGGCGGCTCCGGCCTCTACTCAATGTCCGGGCTGACCGACGTTGACGAACGCCATATCGTGACGCCGTTCGGCCCGCCGAGCGATCCGGTTGTCGTCGGGACATTTCAGGGGCAAAAGATCGCCTTTCTCGCGCGACACGGCAAGGGCCACCGCATCACGCCGAGCGAGGTCAACTATCGCGCCAACATCTTCGCGCTCAAGATTCTGGGCGTGACGCACATCGTCTCGATCAGCGCGTGCGGCAGTCTGCGCGAAGATTACGCGCCGGGGCACATCGTCGTGCCCGATCAACTTTACGACAACACCAGAGGCCGCGAGCGGACGTTCTTCGGCAAGGGACTCGTCGCGCACGTTGGCGTGGCGGATCCGTTCTGCGCCGCGTTGTCGGGACAGGTGTATGACGCGGTGAAGCAGACCGGCGCGACGGCGCACAGGGGCGGCGCGTTCATCACCATTGAAGGCCCGCGCTTTTCGACGAAGGCCGAGAGCCAGGCATTCCGCTCGTGGGGCATGTCGATCATCGGCATGACGACTTCGCCCGAGGCCTACCTCGCCCGCGAAGCCGAGATGCACTACGCGGTGATGGCGCACGTCACCGACTACGACGTGTGGCACGTCTCCGAAGCGCCGGTCACGGTCGAGATGGTCATCCGCATCCTCAATCAGAACACGGCTCTGGCTCAACAGGCGATCAGGGCACTGTCCGCCATGCCGCTGGGCGACGAAGGCTGCGGTTGTGCGACGGCGCTCAAGGACGCGCTCATCACCGCCCGCGAGCGCATCCCCGACGAGACGAAACGGGAACTCGCGCCGCTGATTGGGAAGTATATCAACTGAGGCTTTGGAACCGCGAGGGCGCGAAGGCCGCGAAGCCTCTGCAAAATCGCCCTTGAGAAACCGCGCCATGTTCTCTTTGCGCTCGCCTGCTCCGCCGCTCGTTGCGGGGTTGCGTCTTCGCGGTGAATCCTCCCGCGCCCTTCATGAGCGCCTCCTCCTCGTCCTGGCTGCGCTTTTCGTCATTCTCTGCGCCCTGGCCCTCGCCTTCGCCCCCTCCATCCGCCTCTCTCAATGGCCCTCGTTTGGGATTTGGAGTTTGGAATTTGGAAGTTTGCAGTTACTCCTCGTTTGGCTGCCGTGCGCCGTCTTCTCCCATTACCTTCTAAATCGCCTCCTTCCGCGGCGCGATCCACTGCTCTTGCCGATCGTGCTGTTGATCTCCGGTTGGGGCATCGCGCTGGTGTGGCGGCTCGCGCCGGCCTTCGGCCTGCGCCAAACGCTCTGGCTGCCGATCGGTCTCGTGGGAATGTTCGCGGTGATTCGCGCGCCCGGCGACCTGCGCTGGCTGAGACGCTTCAAATACACGTGGCTCATCGCCGCGCTGGCGCTCACCGCCCTCACTCTCGTCTTCGGCGTCAACCCCTCCGGCGGCGGCGAGCGACTGTGGCTCGGCTGTTGCGGCCTGTACTTTCAACCGTCCGAAGCGCTCAAACTCCTGCTCGTCGTTTACCTTGCCGCATACCTGGCGGACAAGCGGGAACTGATGGTGGTCAGTAGTCAGAGATCAGTAGTCAGTAATCAGACTGGCCGCGCTCTGACTCGCGACCTCTTACCTCTCACTTCCTACCTCCAGTACGTCGGCCCTCTTGTCCTCATGTGGTCGCTCTCGCTCGTCCTGCTGATTTCACAGCGTGACCTCGGTACAGGATCGCTCATCTTCGTCGTCTTTCTGACGATGCTGTATCTCGCCTCGGGGCAGAAGCGGTACTTACTCGCCGGGTTGATTCTGCTCGTCGTCGGCGGCGCGGTCGCCTATTGGCGCTTCGACGTGGTGAAGCTCCGGGTCGAAGCGTGGCTCAACCCGTGGCTCGACCCCGGCGGGCGTTCGTTTCAGATCGTCCAGTCGTTGATGGCGCTGAGCGCGGGGGGATTATTCGGGCGGGGATTGGGCCTCGGCGCGCCGACGGCGATTCCCGTCGTCCATTCGGACTTTGTGTTCGCGGCGATCACGGAAGAATGGGGATTGCTGGGGGCCTTCGCCGCGTTGGCCCTGATCCTCGGGCTGGTGATGCGCGGCCTGCGCGCGGCGGCGTTGGCGCGCGGGCCATTTCGATCGCTGCTCGCGGCGGGATTGGCGTCGCTGCTTGGCGTTCAATCTTTTCTTATCGTCGGCGGCGTCGTCAAACTGATTCCGCTCACCGGCCTCACCCTGCCCTTCCTTTCCTACGGCGGCTCCTCCCTGCTGGCCAACTTCATCATCGTCGGCCTGTTGCTGCGCCTATCGCACGACGCGGCGTGATATGCGGAAACTCGCCCGCTCGATGGACACCGGGGGCAGGTGGAAGGACCCTTCGTTTTGGAACGCTACGGGTAATGCCCAGCCCGGATCAAGCCCATACGCTCCAGCAGGCGGTCACGCGCCCCTCAGGAGTCAGCGGCACGATTTCCGCGCCGTCCAGCCGGAAATGCTCTGCCCACTGCTGTGTTCGGGGGGTGAAGAACGGGGTCAGTTGATTCGTTCTGGGGTCAAGCGATCCCAGATCGGAACCCTTACAGCGATTGCAGTACGGACAGGCAAGCGCGAGGTTTTCCAGATCTGTGGGGCCACCGTGCTTTTCGGCGATGACGTGTTCCAGTTCAAACGCGAGAAACGACGCTTCTTGAGAATAGAGGCAATACTCGCATCGCCCGCCTGCCCGTTCGGTGACCGCCTGACGCAACGGGCCCGGCACGTACGTCCGTGTCATGGCCGCGCCGCGAGCTGCTGATAAGCATGCGCCTTTGCCAGCCGCACCAAGTGTTCCAGCATCAAGTAACGCTCTAACTCGGTTTCTTGCTGGCGCGACAGTTCTCCCTGTTTGCTCTGGTACAACAAGTCGCTCACTCGCGCTTGAAACTCAGAGGACGGACGGATCGCCAGCACTTGCTCCGGCGTCGGTTGGCTGGCGAGCAGTTCCATGATGGCGTTCTCGTCCTTGAAGCCGTTGGAGCCCTCGGCGGACATTTCGCGCAGGCCGCGTTCGAGAATTTCCGGCAGGCGCCCCTTCAAGTTCTGTAATTGCCGCCACAGGGTGTCGGGCACCTCGATGGTGATTTGCATTGTCATAGCGAACTCCTCTCGCCTGCCGATAGTATAAACCGAATTCGCTGCCGGGCAAATCGCATGATGGGAGACCGCGCTCTTGCTGCCGTTCATCTCGGCGCGCGTACACGGACAAGACGCGAGTCGCGCTCTTCGTCGAGGCGGAAGTCCCAAGTGCCGGAGAGCGAGATGCGGCTCATCGGCCCCTAACCCCTCCCCCTCTCATCCACACCCTCATCTCCCCCGGCACGCGATTGTCCCAAACGCAGTACGGCACGGCCATCACGTCAATCGGCCTGGCTTGAGGAGAGTCGAAGCGATACAGTTCGTCGCCCCACCCTTCATCTTTCACGGCCATACCGTGCCCGCGCAGAACCGTGACTCCTCCGAGCAGTCCGGGGTTGAACTCAGCTTGCCACGATGAGAGATCGTGGACAGACACCGAGATGCGATCGAGCGCGAGACCGTCGTGATCCACGCCTTCGAGGCAATAGAGCATTGGCCCGCGCTGGAGGGCGACGCGGCCCAACGACTGACGAATGTTCGGGTTGGCATGGACGTAACGGACGGGCATGGCTAAGTTCAGCGTCACCACGTCGCCCGGCTTCCACTCGCGAGTGAGGCGAATGTAGCCTTTGGAAATCGCCGGGGCCGCCGGTTCGCCGTTCACGTTCACCTCCCAGGCTTCGCACCAGCCCGGAACCCGCACGTGCAAAGTGAAAGTCAAAGGGGACGAGGGAATAACTTCGATCTTCACCAAGCCATCCCACGGATAAGTCGTCGTCTGCTTAAGCGTCACTTCGCGACCACCAATTCTCAGCCGGGCCTCGCCCTGCGCGAACAAATGCACCCACGCCCCATCGTCACTTTGCGAGTAAAAGTAGCCGCCGAGGCTGGCGATCAGGCGTGCAATATTCGGAGGACAACAAGCGCAGTCGTACCATTCCTGCCGGTGATGATCGCCGCGACTCGCCAGAGGATTCTCGTAGAAGAAGCGCCGCCCGTCGAGCGAGACGCCGCTGATCGCGCCGTTATGCAGCACGCGCTCCATTGCGTCGGCATATTGCCCGTCCCCCGTCAGTTGCAACATGCGATGGCTCCAGAAGACGAGTCCAATGGCGGCGCACGTCTCGGCGTAGGCGTTTTCGTCGGGCAGGTCGTAGTCGCGCGTAAAGCCCTCGTTCGAGGACGATGAGCCGATCCCGCCGGTCACGTAAAGACGCTTCGTCGTCAGGTGACGCCACAATCGTTCACACGTTTGAAGCAACTCGGCGTCGCCCGTCTCGCGCGCAAGGTCGGCCATGGCGCTGTAGAGATACATCGCCCGCACTGCGTGGCCGACGACCTCTGCTTGTTCGCGCGCGGGCCGGTGTGCTTGCATGTAACCGTAGTTGCCGAAGCGGAATCGGGCCGGGTCCTCGCCGCGCGCCTGCGCTTCGACGTCGTAGTAGTGAGGCGTCTGGCCGCGTTCCTCGACAAAATACTGGGCGAGGCGAAGATAGCGCCCTTCGCCCGTTGCGCGATACAACCTGACCAGCGCCAACTCGATTTCTTCATGGCCGCAGTAGCCGCGCTTCTTGCCCGGCTCGCGCCCGAATTGAGTTTCAATGTGATCGGCGTAGCGAGACAGGACGTCCAGCATCGTTCGGTCGCCCGTGGCTTGAAAATGCGCGACCGCTGCCTCGATGAGATGACCGGCACAGTACATCTCGTGCCGATCGCGAAGATTCGTCCAGCGCTTGTCAGGCTCGACGGCGATGTAATGAGTGTTGAGGTAGCCGTCCGGTTGCTGGGCGCGCGCCATCTTGGCGACCAACGCGTCAAGTTGCGCGGCCAACCGCCGGTCGGGATGCGTCGCCAGAGAGTAACTGGCCGCCTCCGCCCACTTCGCCACGTCCGAGTCCCAAAAGATGTGCGGAGGATTTTGGTCGCCGGGCTTCCAATTCAGATCCCAGGCCGCGAGGCGTCCGGTGCGTTCGCACCATTCATGGACGTGAGGGATCGTCGCGGAGCGATTCACTTCCAGCCTCGGCGCCCAGAACGAATCGTGGAGCGAGACCGCAGTGAAGGAGACCGGCTCAAGTGTTGGCGCAATTGTGGACATTTGTCTCTCCGTGTAGAATCGTGGTACCCGGAATCAATGGTATCATAATTCCAATGCGCGAACTGCTGGCCGTGGACATCGGCGGAACTTTCACCGACCTCGTCGCCTTCGACCCGGTGGACGGGAGACTGACGACGGCCAAGGCGCTGACCACGCGGCTTGAACCCGCGAGCGGCGTCCTCGACGCCGTGAGGGTCGGCGAGGTCACGCTCTCCACTGCCGCCGCGTTCGTCCACGGGACGACCGTCGTCGCCAACGCGGCGATAGAACGGAAAGGCGCGCGCACCGCGCTGGTCACCACCGCCGGCTTCCGCGACGTGCTGGAGATCGCCCGCACGAACCGGCCGGACATGTACAACTTCCGCTATCACAAGCCGAAGCCGTTCGTGCCGCGCGGCCTGCGCTTCGAAGTGCGCGAGCGCCTCGCGCGTGACGGCACGATAGCCCTGCCTCTGGAGACGGGCGACCTCGATCCGATTATCGCAGCGTGCCGCGCCGAGCGTGTCGAAGCGATTGCGGTCTGCTTTCTCCATTCGTACGCCAACCCCGATCACGAAATCATTGCCGCCCAGGTTCTGCGCCAGCATCTGCCCGACGTGATAGTGACGGCCTCGCACGAAATCTCGCGCCAGTGGCGCGAATACGAGCGCACCAGCACGACCGTGCTGAATGCCTACGTTCAGCCGGCAGTGTCATCTTACTTGAGCGCGCTCGAGACGGCCCTGCGCGCCAACGGCTTCCGGGGCGAACTTTCGATCATGCAATCGTCGGGCGGGACGACGACGCCGGCGATAGCGCGCGCCCGGCCGATCACGCTCCTCGAGTCCGGCCCGGTGGCCGGCGTCGCCGGCGCGGCGCGAATCGGGCAGGCCCTCGGCGAGCCGAACCTCGTGAGTCTCGACATCGGCGGCACAACGGCCAAGTGCAGCCTCGTCGAAGCCTACCAATTACGAATTACCACCGACTATCGCCTCGAAGCGACGCCGATCTCCGCCGGCTATCCGGTGCAAGTTCCGACGGTGGACATCGTCGAGATCGGATCGGGCGGCGGGAGTTTGGTGCGGCTGGAGGCGAACGGCGCTCTGCGCGTCGGCCCGGAAAGCGCAGGCGCCGACCCCGGCCCGGCGTGTTACGGACGCGGCGCCACACAGCCGACCCTGACCGATGCCGCCCTGCTCGCGGGCTGGCTCTCGCCGAATTTTCTCCTTGGCGGCCAATTGAAAGTTTATCCCGAACGCGCACGCGCCGCTTACACAAAGTTGGGCGAAGCGCTGGGGATGAGCGCCGAAGACGCCGCCGTCGGCGCACTGCGGCTGGCAAACGCGAATACGATCGGCGCGCTGAGACTCGTCTCGATCCAGCGCGGCCACGACCCGCGCGATTTCGCGCTCGTCGTTCACGGCGGCGGCGGGCCGATGCACGCGGCGCTCCTCGCCCGCGAACTGCGATTCAAGAAAGTGATCGTGCCTCGCGCGCCGGGAGTCTTCTCGGCGTGGGGAATGCTGTTGGTCGAGCAGAGGGCAGATTTCGTGAGGACGAGAGTGGAAACTGTCGGAGGGCTGAGTGAGATGAGCAGGCTGATCGGGGAGATGAAGGGCGAAGCGGCGCACGTGTTCGGCAGTGATGGTTTGCGTTACGAATTGGCCGCCGACATGCGCTACTTTGGGCAGGAGCACACCGTCCGCGTGCCGCTGGCCGAAGTTGAGTCGCCGGACGCCGCCGCCGAGGCGTTTCACGCAGCCCACTTCCGCCGCTATCGTTTTGATCTGCGGGGGAAGCCGGTCGAGTTCGTCAACTTCCACCTCAGCGCGTACCGGCCGTCGCCCCACCCTGGCATTCGGAGGATGGACGACGCGCGAAGGGCGCAAACCGTGACGCCGAAATCTTCGCGACGCGCGCACTTTGACTCCGACGGCTGGTGCGACACGCCGATTTACGAACGCGACGATCTGCCCGTTGGCTTCGAGGCCGCCGGGCCGCTGATCGTGGAAGAACCGACCTCGACGACGCCCGTCCCGCCGGGGATGCGGCTGCGCGTGGACGACTTTGGCAACTTGCAGATCTTCTTGGATACAGATTTCGCGGATTAACTTGGATTATTCGGCTGAATGAACTTCCTTTAAACCGCAAAGGCGCAAAGAGCACGAAGTTTTCCTCTTGCTTCCTT
>JACQED010000321.1 GCA_016200785.1 Chloroflexota bacterium | reverse complement strand
CGGCTGTGATCGCGTCAGCCTGGCTTTGCTCGATCCCGGCGGCGCATCATTCCACATCGCCGCCGTTGACAACGGGTTGCCCGGCTTGGAAAAGGGACGCCGCTTGCCTGTGACGGCAACGTCCGCCGGGCTGGATCTGCTGGCCGGTCGCCCGCACCTCACTCCCGACATCGCCGCCGAGTTGGGCTTGCCCGCCGAGCAGGCCGTATATGCCGCCGGCTATCGCTCGCGCATGAGCGTGCCGCTCCTTGTCGGCGAGCGTGTCAGCGGGGCGTTGAACTTGCAGTGGCGCGATGCCGAAGGTTTCGACACCGCACACCTGCCTCTCCTCGCGCAGATCGCCGACGCCATCGCGCTTGCCGTCGAGAACGCGCAGTTGTTCGAGTCTGTGGCGCGCGAGCGCGGCCGCCTGGAACTCGTGTCCATGATCAGCCAGGAACTTGCGGCCAACCTCGACCAGCGCGCCGTGGCCGAGAACGCCTTGCGCCTGGTGACCGGCGCGCTGGATGCGTTCGCCGGGTCGCTGGCGAACGCCGCCGTATTCACCATCGAATCCGGGAGTGACCGGCTGGAACTCATCGCCGCCACCGGCGTCGCGCGCGATCGACTGGAAGAAATAGACCGGGCAGCCCACCTGCGGATCGGCGAGGGGCTTGTCGGATGGTCGGCAGCCAACCGCCGGATCGCCATCGCGTCCGATGTGGACCTCGACGAACGGTGGCGTTACGTGCCAGACATAGATCAAGGGGTCAAATCGTCGGCAGCCGTGCCGCTGTTGGCCGGCACCGAGCTGGTCGGCGTCTTAAGCCTGACCTCCTCCGCGACAGGCGCGTTCACCCCCGAACACCACCCGCTATTGATCGCGTTAGCCACACCGCTGGCGCTTGCCCTGCAGAACGCGCGCCTCTTCGCCGCCGAGCGAGAGCGCGTGCGCAACCTCACCCTCCAAACCGAAGTGAGCCGCGCGCTGGCCGACTCGATGAATCTCGACGATCTTCTGCCTGCGGTGTCAAAGTACCTCGCGGCCATTGTGGATGCGACGGGAGCGGCGGTGGTGGTGTGGGATGCCGAGCGACAAACCGTATTGCCGGCCGCGTCGTACGGCGAGACCACTGTAAGCTTTGCCAACCTGCAACCCGAGCCTGGCGAGCCTTCACTGGCCGAGCACGTCATCCGGACCGGCCAGCCGGCAATCATCGAGGACGCGTCCCGCTCAACCTTTATCGGTGCGCGTTTCGCGGAGCGGTTGTCGGACAAGTCCTTGTTGGGCGTTCCGCTGATCGCCCGCGGCCGCACCATTGGCGCGGCGTTGATCGGCGAGAGCCGGCGACTGCGGCTGTTCACTCCCGAAGAGCTCGATCGCGTGATGGGCCTCGCCGGGCAAATCGCGCTGGCCGTTGACAACGCGCAGTTGTTCACCAGCCTCGGGCGTCACCTGTCGCAGATTCTTGAGATGAAGCAGCTGCAAGACAACGTCTTCGCCTCGATTGCCGCCGGTGTCGTCACGACGGAGGCCGACGGGAAAGTCAGCCTCGTCAACCCGGCCGCCGAGCGCATTCTCGGCTTGCCGGCTATCGCGCTGGTCGGTCAGCCGGCGCAGGTCGTTTTGTCTGCGCTGGGCGAGTCGATTCTGTCTCTGGCGGAGGTAGTGCGGAAGTTCGGCGTCAGCGAGACCGGCCACGAAGTCACGATCAATTATCCCTTGCGCGGAACGGTTCATCTGAACGTTTCGCTCACGCCACTTCCCGGCGCCGACGGGAAGGGGGCAGGAGTCACATTTGTCCTCGAAGATGTGACCGAACAACGGCGGCTTGAGATCGACCGCGAGCATATCCGGCGCACCTTCGAGCGCGTCGTCCCACCGGGCGTCGTCGAGACTCTTCTGGCCGACTCGGCCAACTTGCAGCTCGGAGGCCGGCGTCAGGAGATCACCATCATGTTCGCCGACGTGCGGGGCTTCACTTCCTTCGCCGAGCAGACCGCGCCCGAGGCGCTGATCGACGTCCTCAACGCCTTTTTGGACGTCGCCGCGCAGGCTGTGCTGGAGCAGGGCGGCACGATCGACAAGTTCCTCGGCGACGGGGTCATGGCGATATTCAACGCGCCTCTGCCCCAAGCCGCGCACACCCTGCACGCCGTCCGGGCGGCGGTGCGCATGCGCGACGCGCTCAGCCCTCACCGCAACCTTCTGGAAAAAACGTTCCCGCTCAACTTCAGCATCGGCATTGCCGTCGGCGAAGCGGTTGTCGGCAACATTGGCACTTCCGCGCTTTTCAACTACACGGCGGTCGGCGACATAGTCAATCTTGCCAAGCGACTGCAGGAGAATGCCGCCGGCGGCCAGATCCTTCTGAACGAGATGGCCTATCAGCACGTCGGCGATTTCGTCGAGGCCCGGCCCTTGCAGCCTCTCCGCGTGAAAGGCCGCACCGCGCTCGAGCACGTTTACGAAGTCGTCCGGGTCGAGAGGATGGTCGTCAGATGAAACGGATCGGGATTCTCACTGGCGGCGGCGACGCGCCCGGATTGAATGCCGTCATCCGGGCCGCTGTCAAAACCGCCGATCATCAAGGCCGGGAAATGGTCGGCATTATGGATGGCTACGATGGCATCATCGACGGCCGCTGGCGCGTTCTGACGGCTGAAGACATTCGCGGCATTCTGTCGCGAGGCGGCACGATCCTCGGCGCGGCCAATCGCGGCAACCCGTTTGGCCGCAAAGTGATGAGGGACGGCCAGGAAGTCATCGTGGATATGTCCGACGCCTTCATGGCCGGCTTCGAGCAGATGAGGCTCGATGCCCTGATCGCCGTCGGCGGCGATGGGACTCTGCGCATCGCGCTCGAACTGTGCCAGAAAGGCCTGCCCGTCGTCGGCGTGCCCAAGACGATTGACAACGACCTCGGCGGCACCGATGTGACCTTCGGCTTCGACACCGCTCTGCACACGGCGACCGAGGCCATTGACAAACTGCACACGACGGCCGAGGCCCATCACCGCGTGATGGTGGTGGAACTGATGGGACGCGACGCGGGCTTCATCGCGCTTCACTCCGGGGTGGCCGGCGGCGCGGACGTGATTCTCATCCCGGAGATTCCGTTCGATCTTAACGTCGTGTGCCGGGCTGTCGAGGAGCGGGCGCAGCGCGGGCGCAGGTTCAGCATCATCGCCTGCTCGGAGGGGGCGCGGCCTGTCGGCGGCGCGCAGATGCTGGCGCGCGCCGGCGATCAAATCACGGCGGAGCGGCTGGGCGGCATGGGGCAGCGGGTGGCCGATTGGGTGGGCCGGAACTGCGGCATGGAAGCGCGATGCACGGTGCTCGGCCACGTTCAGCGCGGTGGCGTGCCGAGTCCCTTCGACCGCTGGCTGGCGACGCGCTACGGCGCGGGCGCGGTGCGCGCCGTGGCCGCCGATCACTTCGGCTGCATGGTCGCGTTGCACGGCACGCGCCTCGTTGACGTGCCGCTGACCGAAGCGCTGGCTGTGCCCAAGCGGGTCGATCCCGAAGGTGAGCCGGTGCAAATGGCGAGAGAGTTGGGGATTGTGTTTGGGTGAGGCGGGACGTGAAACGTGAGGCGTGATGTGTGAAGAACGCGTCGCGCATCGCGTCTTGCCTCATTCGAACAGTCGCGCAATCTCATCCCGCGCCGGGCGGTGGAGGGGGGAGACGCCGTCACGATCGTGCACTCGCACGCCGGGAGAATCGCTTACGCTCCCGACGATGTGCGCGGCGATTCTCTCCGCAGCGAGCGCGGCGACAATCCTGGAAGCCTCCTGAGGCGGCGCGGTGAGCAAGAGCGAACCGGAGGCGATCGCTCCCATCGGGTCGAGGCCGAACGCCGCACACAGCGCGCGGCCTTCCGGCAAAATGGGCACAGCCTCGAATTCGATTTCCATCCCGCGCCCCGACGCCTCAGCCAGTTCCCACAGGCCGGTGGCCAGGCCGCCCTCGGTCGGGTCGTGCATCGCCGTCACCCGACCGGCCCCGATGGCGATGCGCGCATCGCGCACCACGCTGATCCCCGGCTGATAAAGAAAGTCGCGACAGCCGGCAAGGAACTCTGGCGAGAATTTTTCCGCCAGCGCTTCGCTTTTCTCGCGAGCGATGATCGCCGTGGCCTCCACCGGCACGCCTTTCGTCACGATCACTGCGTCGCCAATTTCCGCGCCGCCCGCGGTGATCAGCCGATCGCGTTCGATATCCCCCAGCATCGTCCCGATCACAATCGGTCGATCAATCCCATACGTGATTTCGGTGTGCCCGCCGACGTGGCTTGCGCCGATCTCGCCGCAGGCGCGCGTGATTTGCGCGAAGATCGTGTCGGCCATTTCCGCATCGGCTTTGCTTTCCGGCAGGAGGATGGTGGCGAGGAAAAAACGAGGCGTCGCGCCCGAGCAGGCGATGTCGTTCGCGTTCACTTGCACGGCGTACCAGCCGATGGCGTCGGTCGCGAATGTGATCGGATCGCTCTTGGCGACGAGATATCGGTCGCCGAAATCCATCACCGCGCAGTCGAGGCCCACGCCCGGCCCGACGACGACGCGCGGATCGGCGGCGGCGTGCTTCGAGAGCAGATCGGCCAAGAGGCCGGAAGGCAGTTTGCCCAGGGGCAACATGGGCTGCCGCGTTATGCCTTGGCGGCCTCGATGTCCCGGCCAAGCGCGATCTCGCCGGCCTCGCGCTTCTTGCTTTTCTTTCCCTGCTTGTCAGGCGGCCGGCCGATCTCCAGCGCGAACAGCAGGACGAAAACGACCGCTGTCGCCAGCGCGACGATCGGATACAACTTGATGCCGCATCCCATGCCGAGGCCGATGAGCAGAAACAGCACGGCGATGTCGCGCGGGTCGCGCAGGGTGGTGCGGAAGCGAATGAGCGTGCCGATGCCCACCAGCCCGAAAGCGCGCGCCACGCTCTCGCCGACCATGATCACCATCAGCGCGCCGGCGAAGGCGATGAGAATCTGGGCCTGCACCGTGCCCCAGTTCAGCCCAGCGCCCCAGCGGCGCAGGCGCACCGGGTGAAGCGCCAGCACCACGCCGACGAGTATCGCCGCGCCGAAGCGCAGGAGGTAATCGCCGATCAATCCCCACGTCCATGTTTGTGTCAGTTCCATAGCCATCCTCTGTGAACCGGATTATGGCAGGTGTAAGCAGGATTGTCAACGACTTAAATACAAAGAGCCGCTCCAAAATCGAGCGGCCCTTTGTTGCGCCGTGGCGTCCTTATCCTATTTGAGGAGGGGCGCCACGGCGCGGGGACTACCAGAGTTCTTCATCGGGGCACCACCTCCTCCTTTCTTTAGGATAGCACTTCGCGGGTCTTGCGGAATGAATAGCCCACGTAGTCGAGCCGTGGGCGACAATGGCTCCATTATACACAGGCCGGGAGGATTGTCAAATGCAATATGATATAATCTTTTTGGATGCAGACGGAAACGCTTCGCGTTCAGGACCTCAATCTCCACTACCTTGCCAGCGGAACCGGCCCGGACGTTTTGTTCATTCACGGTTGGGCAAGTTCCTGCCGCATGTGGCAGGGCGCGATGGAGTTTCTCGCGCCGCATTTCCGCTGTTGGGCGATAGACCTCGCCGGTTTCGGCGACTCGGACAAGCCGGCGAACGGCTGGTACACCGTCCCCAACTTCACTGCCTATGTGCGTGCCTTCGCGCGAGAAGCCGGCATCGAGCGGGCGCACGTGGTCGGGCATTCGATGGGTGGCATGATCGCGCTCGACCTGGCCGCGACGCATCGCGACTTCGTTCAGAGACTCGTCGTCGTCAACCCGGTTGTCACCGGGCGCACCCGCCTGCAAGTGCACCGACTGATCAATCGCGGCTTCGACCGGCCTTTGCTCTCGCTGACGATGCAGGTGTGGCCGGTCGTGGTCAAAAGCCCCTTCGGGCGATTGCTGGCGGCACAGGTGGGGCGCAACCCGCAGGATTTGACCAAGGCGACCATCGAGTCGGCGCTGGGCGGGCTTCGCGCGCTCACGGGCTACGATACGACGTCGAGGTTGCCGCAGATCGCCGCGCCTTCACTCGTCGTCGTGGGCGCGCGCGATCTGGTCGTGTCGCCGCGTGAGGGTCGCCTCGCCGCCGAGCGCGTTCCGGACGCGCAGTTGGTCGTGATGCCGACCGGCCATTCGCCCGTTGACGACAAAGCCGCCGAGTTCAACTCGCTGTTGTCGTCGTTTCTCGCTGCTCCCGCTTGAGTTACCCCTTGGCCGCCCCAGCGACACTCCGCACGTTTATCGCTATCGAACTGCCGCCTGCGCTGTGCGCTCAACTGTCCGACGTGATGACCCGCCTCGACATGGCGCTCCCCGCGCGCGCGGTGCGCTGGGTGCGGGCTGAGGGGATTCACCTCACATTGAAATTCCTCGGCGATACCCCGCACTCGCAACTCGGCCCGCTCCAGTCAATCATCGCCTCGGCGGCGCAGATTGTCGCGCCGTTCGAGTGCTCCGCCGGCGACCTCGGCTGCTTCCCCAACGCGCGACAGCCGCGCGTCGTGTGGGTCGGCGTGCGCGATCCGGCGGGCGCGCTGGAGCGATTGCAGAGGGCTATCGAGGCCGGCACCGCCCGCCTCGGATATCCGCGCGAGGCCGGCGAGCGGGGCTTCAATCCTCACCTCACGCTCGGGCGCGTGGGCCGCGACGTCCACGGGCCGGTCGCCAAACAGATCGGAGAGATCGTGCAGGCGACGAAGACCGGCGAATTGGGGATTGTCAGGGTTGACAGAGTGAACTTAATGAAAAGCGATCTTCAGGCGGGTGGGGCGATCTATGCCCGACTCTATGACGCGCCTCTGGGCAGCCAGGCCGAATGAATCGCAAAGAACGAACCGTCTTCGTCACCCTCCTCGTCAACGCGCTGGTCATCGGCTTCAAGTTCTGGCTGGCCGCCGCCTCCGGCAGTCTGTCACTCCGCGCCAGCGCCATCCAATCCGTCGCCGATGCCGCGACCGGTGTGCTCGTCCTCATCGGCTTGTTCCTCACACGCGGGGACGCGTCGCGCGGCAACTTCCAGTCCGACATCAAGCAATTCGAGAACTGGGTCGCGATCGGGGTAGCCGCCGCCCTCTTTTATGGCGGCTTCGACATCGTCCGCGAGGTGCTTCTGCGCGAGCCGCCGACTCTGACGAACGTCGGCCCGGCCGCGCTCGCGGCGCTGGTGACGATTCCGGTGGCCTACGTCCTCGCCCGTTACGAGGGTTACGTCGGCCGGCAGACGAACTCGCCGGCGTTGATCGCCGGCGGCTATCACGCGCAACTCGACATCTACGCCTCCATCGTCGTCGTCGCCGGGCTGGGTGGCGCGGCGCTGGGATTGCCCGGCCTCGATCGCG
This sequence comes from Chloroflexota bacterium, assembly GCA_016200785.1. Taxonomy (GTDB): domain Bacteria; phylum Chloroflexota; class Anaerolineae; order Anaerolineales; family JACQED01; genus JACQED01. The sequence continues at coordinate 2,915 of JACQED010000321.1, read as the reverse complement.
CGGCGGCGGCGGTCGTCGTCGTCTTCGTGTTGTTCTCCGGTTGGGAGATCGTCGCCTCGGCGCGGCGCGGCTTGAAGCGGAAAGCCCCGCTGGACGTTGACGGCGGGCCGCCCGTCGCCTCGGCCGTCTGGCGCGGCTTCGCCCCAGTGGCGGCGGTGCTCCTCACCGGTTTGTATCTGCTGTCCGGTTTCTTCTTCATCGAGCCAGGCGAGATCGGCGTCGTCCGGCGTTTCGGGCGCGTGATCGACGCGAACGCCGCACCCGGCCTGCACTATCGCGTGCCGTGGCCCGTTGACCGCGCAGACGCCGTGGCGGTCAACGCCGTGCGCCGCGCCGAGACTCCGGCCAACCTCATGCTCACGGGCGACGAGAATCTGATCACCGTCCGACTCAGTTTGCATTACCGGGTGAGCGACCCGGCGGCCTATCTGCTGAACACTGCCGCGCCCGATGCGCTGGTGGCGCAAGCCGGAGAATCGGCCATGCGTCAGGTGGTAGCGCAGGAGGGCGTAGATGCGCTGCTGACCGTGGACAGGGCCGCCGTGCAGAATCGCGCCGCCGCGCTCGCCCAATCGGCTCTCGACGGCTACCGAGTCGGCCTGACGGTGCTCAGCGTGCAATTGCTGGAAAGCAGCCCGCCCCCCGACGTGGCCGATGCCTTTCGCGATGTGGCCAGCGCGCGCGAAGACAGAAACACCTTCATCAACGAAGCGCGAGCGTATCAAAACGAAATTGTGCCGGTTGCGCGCGGCGATGCCGAGGCCGCCATCCAGGCCGCGAACGGGTATCGTTCGGAAAAACTCGCGCAGGCAACCGGCGACGCGGCGCTCTTCACCAGCCGGCAGAGCGCGTACGCCAAAGCGCCGGGCGTCACCCGCATCCGGCTGTATCTTGAAGAAGCCGAAAAGGTCTTGCCCGGCGCGCGCAAGTTCATCATCGACTCGGCCGTCCGCCTGCAGACGACCGACCTCTGGCTGCCGGGCGCGGGCGGCGCGCAGACTTTTCCGCCCCAGCCATGAAACGCAACGGGCGTTCATTTCTGGCTGAGCACCGGCGGCTGATTTTCATCGGCGTGATCCCCGCCTGCGCGCTGATAGCCGTCGCCGGGCTGGTGACCGCGCAATTCTGGCGCATTCTCTCAGTGCCCGGATTCGCTACGGCCAAGCGCCTGTGGGCTGCCCGCCCCTTTTTGCGCTATCGGATGGCGCTCGATCTCCTCAGCGACACGGGCATGACGTGTCGTCAAGAGGCGGAGATCAAAGACGAGAAAGTCGTCACCCTCTACGACAACACCTGCCGCCGCAGGGCAGGAACGATCACGAGTCTGTTCGACGAGATTGAATTCTACGCGAAGAACAATCATTGCCGGGCGAATGGCATGGTCGTCGTGCAAGTCGTCTACGATTATCAGTGGGGATACCCGCGCCAGATCGACGTTCATTTGAGCAATCACGCGCTGTGGCTCAATCCCGATTACTGGGGGCAATGGCTGCTCAGAGGCGGGTGCTCAACTTTCGGATTCGCCGGTATGCAGGTGAAAGTCACGTCGTTAGCGCCGATCTCGCCGCCCTAAGAGAAGATCTACCACGAAGCCACGAAGGCACGAAGGCCACCAAGTTTCTCTTGGCGTTCTTCGTGTCCTTGTGTCTTCGTGGTAACGGTTTTTCAGTGAGGAACCTACACTCATGAAACTTGCCCGTAACGTCCTTCTCGGCCTTGCCGCTCTCGGCTTCCTCGCCGCCAATCTCGTTTTCTTTCAGGTGGACGCGACGGAGGCCGCCGTCGTCACTCAGTTCGGCGAGCCGGTGCGCGTGATCGCCGCGCCCGGCCTGTACGCCAAACTGCCCGACCCGATCCAGAGCGTCGTGCGCCTCAATACCCAACTCCAAGTCTACAGCCTGCCGCAGACCGAGTTCCTGACCGCCGACAAGAAGAACATCGTCGTCGAGGCTTACGCGACGTGGAAAGTCACCGACGCGCTCGCCTTTCTCAAGACCGTCCGCGATTCGTCGGGCGCGGAAACGCGGCTGGCCGACATCGTCGCATCGGAACTCGGCGTCGCCCTCGGGCAAGTGGAACTCGGACAACTCGTCACCATTGACACGGCGCAAATGAAACTGCCCGACACGATCACGCGCGTAACGCAGGCCGCGGCGGATCGCACCACGCAGTACGGTTTCGTCGTCACCGACGTGCGCCTCAAGACGCTCACTTTCCCGCAGGCCAATCTCGCCAGCGTTTTCCAGCGAATGCGCGCCGAGCGCGAATCCATCGCGCGTCAGTTCCGCTCCGAGGGCACCGAGCAGGCCGCGAAGATTCGCGCCGCCGCCGAAGCGCAGAGGGCGCAGATTCTCGCCGACGCGAATCAACAGGCCGCCGAGACCCGCGGCAAGGCCGACGCGGAGGCCATCGCCATCTACGCCGCCGCATTCCAGAAAGACCCGGAGTTCTATCGCTTCCTCCGCACCTTGCAGTCGTACGAAACGATCTTGGATCAGAACACGACGCTCATCCTGCCGTCCGACTCTGAACTGTTGAAATACCTGAACCCGGCGAACGTCGCCGCCGCGACGCCCGCGCCGACGCCTGCTCCCTGATGCGCCCGATGACGACTGACTCGACACCGCCTCCCGCGCCCGACCGCCCGCCGGGACAAGCACGCGGCACGCTCGACGCAATCCGCGCCAGCCTGCGATGGCTCGCCGGCGAAGGCGTTTCTCCGCTCGCCGACCTCCGCGTTGCGGTCGGCGGCTTGTTCTCGCGCCGCAACCTGGGGTGGCTGTTTACGCTGGCCGTCCTCGCTTACCTGCTGTCGGGCGTATACGTGGTTGACCCCGGCGAAGCGGCGGTCGTGCGGCGCTTTGGCGCGGTGGTCGAGCCTCGCGCCGCGCCGGGGCTTCACTATCGCCTGCCGT
>JACQED010000320.1 GCA_016200785.1 Chloroflexota bacterium | reverse complement strand
GTGGACGCATCGCCCGCCGAAGAGGTACGCGCCGACGGCGAGCCAGTAGTGTGGCGGATGAGTCCGGCCGCAGTTGCCGCAGACGGGCAGGCGCGGCGCACGGCGCTCGGGCAGGTCGTCGGCCAGCACGTTGAGCAAAGCGCCGAGAACGAGACCGAGGAGGGCGGAGAGGGCGTATGGCATATGGCGGATGGCAGATGGCAAGCGGCGGATGGCGGATGGCGGATGGTTTATCGGAGGGTGTTGCGGAAGGCGTTGATCTTACGAGCGAGGCTCTCAAATCGGAAAGGCATCTTGCCCTCCTTGCCCGCCATAGGCGAAATGCGATAAGCCACAAGCGATGCGCCATCAGCCATCGGCTATCGGCTATTTGCGCTATAATTCCCCTCGTGCAAAAAATCCACCACGTCCCCGATCGCGATCGGTTGAGCATTCTCACCGCGATTATCCTGCTGGCTTACGCGTTGGCGCGTTTCGTCCAATTGCCAACGCGCGCCATCAGCGCCACGCTGTTCGGCTCCTCCATCGGCTTCAATGTTGACGGCCCGTTCATCCTGATGGCGCTGGTGGCCGCGCTCATCAGCACGGGGGCCGACACGCTCATGCGGAGTCACCCGGCGCTAAGCGCCGCGCCCACGACCCGCACCGCGATCCACTGGATTGTCCCCGGCGGGGCGGCGCTTGGGCTGGGCCTTTTGCTGAATCGCCTGCCGCCAGGCGTGGGCTGGTGGATCGGGTTGGCATTCAGCGCGGTCTTTCTCGTCCTCGTTCTTGTCGCCGAATACACGGTGGCCGATCCGAGCGACACCGGCTTCTACTGGGCGGCGCTCGGGCTGACCGTACTGGCCTACGCGATTGGGCTGACATTCTTCGGGCTTTTGCGCGCGTCGAGCGGGCGGGCGGCGATCACTGCCACCGTTGCGGCCGTCGTGTCTGCGTTCATCGCACTACGGCTGTTACTGCTGGCGGGAGCCACGACGCGCGACTCGCCGGTCTACGCCGGGGTAATTGGATTGTGCCTCGGCGAATGCACCTGGGCGCTGAACTACTGGCCGGCGGGCGCGCTGGGCACGGGCCTGATCCTGCTCGTCGTCTTCTATATGCTCACCGGCCTGGCCCAGCAACATCTTGTCGGCAGCCTCACGCGGCGCGTGTTGATCGAGTTCGGCGTCGTCGCGACGATCGGCTTGCTGGCGGTGTTGAGGTTCGCGCTGTTCTTGTAGGTTGTCAAAGAGACGGCGGACGGCAGACCGACGACCGCCGTTGGCGGCCGGCTGTCGGCGGTCCACTAGTACAGGAACATCGGCTTGCTTTCCACGTAGCGCACCTTCGGGCGGTATTGCTCTACGTCGTACAACTCCTCCACGTCCACCCGCTTCTTCCCCTGGCTGATAACATTGATCGGCACGTTGGTGTACATGCCGTTGCGCAGTGACACCATACGGCCAAATGCGCGGTTCACCGCCAGTGTGGTCGCCATCATGGCGTAGTTCACCGCCACCATCAGGTCGAGCGAATCGGGCGCGCCACTGCGCATAAGATAGGCCACCTGCTGGTAGATGATATGCTCGCCGGTAAGCGTCTTGAGCGCTTCGCCGGTGTACGCCCCGATGCCGCCGAGTTTCTTGTGACCGTAGGCGTCGGCCTCGCCGAACTCGACGATCTGGCCGCCGATCATCTGCGCGCCTTCCGAGATAGTCAGCATCGCGTAGTTGCTCGGGTTGGCGTGCTTGTCGTCCATGATCAGCCGGGCGAGTTTTTCGGGGTCGAAGGGCACTTCGGAGATCAGCGCCCGATCCACGCCGGCGAGGTAGGCGGCGATGAGCGACGTTTCGCCCGAGTTGCGCCCGAAGAGTTCGATGACGGCGATGCGTTCGTGCGAGCCGGCGTTGGTCCGCAATTGATGAATGAACTCGACACTGCGCGTGACGGCGGTGGAGAAGCCGATGCAGTAGTCAGTGCCGTAAACGTCGTTGTCCATCGTCTTGGGGATGGCGACGACCGGCACGCCCTCCTGATGCAGGCGCGCGCCGTAACTCAGGGTGTCGTCGCCGCCGATGGGCAGAAGCCCGTCGAGCCGTAGAGCTGCGATGACTTTGAGGACGTGCGGCGTGAAGTCGTGCCACTCGTCGGCAGAAGCCCATTGGGGATCGCGCAGAAAGTCCGGCGCGTCTATAGCTTTGATTTTCGACGGGTTGGTGCGCGACGTGTGCAGGAAAGTCCCACCCGTGCGGTCAATCGTGCGAACAGCCTGCCGATCCAGCGCAGTGACACAGCGGCGATACGAGTCGGGATCGTCGGGGTTGTAAGAAAGCAGTCCCCACCAGCCGCGCTTAATTCCGACGACCTCATGCCCTTCGTCCGTCGCCCGCATTACGGCGGCCTTGATGCAGGCGTTCAAACCGGGCACATCGCCGCCGCCGGTAAGAATGCCCAATCGCATGGAAATATCCTCCTTGTTACCGTGGACTCTGAAGAGGCCTGACCGTTGCCGCGTCCGCGCCGAGATATTCCCGCAACTGCGCCGCCAGCGCCGGCGAGTAACCGGTCGTGTCGTTCGGAAAATCAAGTTCGTGCCAATTTTGCCGTTCGTAAACGAGAAGGACGAAACGATCGGCGCCGGGAAAACTGGTGAGCAGGCCGTGCACGTGCCGCAGACGGCGCTTGTCGCGTTCGGTGTCGCCGGTCGGCTCGATCTTGATCACGATACGGCGAGGGCCGGGAACAAAGTCGGAGGCGGAGGCGGGCGTGAATGGGACGGGTGACGCCCGCTCGCTTCGCTCGGGGTGCTCCGCAAGGTGACGCGTGTCGGGTGTC
>JACQED010000319.1 GCA_016200785.1 Chloroflexota bacterium | reverse complement strand
TCAACGGCTCGGGCCTCGGCTTGCCGCGCACGCTAATCGCCGTGCTGGAGAATTATCAGCAAGAAGATGGATCGGCCATCGTGCCGGAAGTGCTAAAGCCGTGGATGGGCGGAATCGATGTGATCCGCTAATGGAGAAGTTTGGTTGAACCGCGAAGCCGCGAAGAACGCGAAGGTTTTTCTCTTAGCGCCCTTGGCGGCTTCGCGGTTAAGTTTTCCGGAGGAGCGCTGACATCAGGATCATGGATATCGGCCGCGTCACACTTGTCAGCCTCGTGCTGATGATCATGCTCGTCGGCCTGGCGGGGACGATCCTGCCCATCGTGCCCGATCTGATTCTGATCTGGCTCGCGGGACTGGCCTACGGGCTGATCTCCGGCTTTGGCGATTCAGGGCCGTGGATGTTTGGCTTCATGACCCTGATGATGACGATCGGCTACGGGGTGAGCCTGCTGATCCCGCACGTCGGCGCGGCGCAGGCCGGGGCGTCGTGGCAGGCTTTGGCGGCAAGTCTCGTTCTGGCGACTATCGGCTTCTTTTTGATCCCTGTCGTCGGCGCGGCTGTCGGCGCAGTGCTTGGAATCTTCCTGGTGGAATATCAGAGGCGGAAGAACGCGCGCGAGGCGTGGCGGACGACGACCGGCGCCCTTATCGGATTCGCGCTGGGCCTTGGGACACAAGTCGCCACGGGGGTGCTGATGATCCTGGCCTGGGGAGCGTGGGTCTGGCTGGGCTGATTTATGCCTCGGCTCCTTTGGTTCCCGTTTCTTCAGACATTGAAGTACAGCATCCCCAGCCCTAATCGATCCAGCCCCTCGTCGGCCCAGTATTGGACGAGCGACGACTCGTCTTCAAGAGCGCGAAAGAGGGCAGGGATTGATTCGGGCGCGGAGATAAACGCCAGGGCGCGGGCCGCGTGGATGCGCGTCTGTTGCGAGGCCGACTCTTGCAGCGCGCGGATGAGATCGGGGGCAGCCGGCTTGCCGATTCTCACGAGGGCATCGCCGGCGAGGCGGGCGAGGTAGGAACTCGGATCGGCGAGGGCGGCGATCAATTGCGGGATGGCGTCGGCGGCGCGTCGCTCGCCGAGGCCGGCGATCGCGCAGGCGCGCAATTCGGCGTCGGGATGGTCGAGGAGCGAGGTGAGCAGTTCAATCGCGCCGGGCGAGTCGATCAGCGCCAGAGTCCGCGCCGCCCACCAACGCGCATCGGCATCGCGAGAGTCGGGCGCGATGAGTTCGCGCAAGCGCCAGAGCGCTGTGTCGCCGAGCGCGGCCAGAGCCGGCGCGGCGGTTTCGGCGCGAACGTCGTCGCCGCTCGTCAATTCGGCGACCAGAATGTCGAGTGAGTCAGGCACGGCATTCTCCCTCTCCCGTTCGGAGGGGGCCGGGGTGAGGGCCGCAGATCAAACGCGCCCCGGCGAGGGGGCGCGGCTGAAAGGAATAACCGCCGGCGATTCACCGGAACGTCTCTACTCGGCCGGTGGCGGGACGGGCAGGTCTTCGACCTTCACCTTGATCCACTTATCGCCCTCGTCAATGAGCATCACGGGGATGTCATCGCGAATGGGATATTTGCGACCGCACACTTCAGGCGATTCCTGGCAAACGAGCCAGGTGTCTTTGTGCAGGACGAGCAGGCCCGGCCGGTCGCGCACGCAAAATGGACAGCGGAGAATTTCTAAAAGGTCTGGACTGACCACGAGGCGCCTCCTGTATTCTGGGATTGGACAGCGAAGACACAATGAAGAAAACCGCGTGTCCTTCGTGCCTTCGTGTCCTTGTGGTAAGAAACGATTCGCGCAAACGGACGAGCGGTAGTATAGCATAGAGCACGATCATTGAGTAGTTTTCGTTGACAGCCGATATGCCGCATGGTAGAATGCCGTTGCGTGGGAAAGTCTCACGCCTTCGGAGGGATGGCCGAGTGGTTTAAGGCGATGGTCTTGAAAACCATTGTGGGGCTTGTCCTCACCGGGGGTTCGAATCCCTCTCCCTCCGCTGGGGCAGTATGAGCGTGCCCCGCGATGAAAACTTGGGAAGGTGCCGGAGCATGGTTTAACGGGAGCGCCTGCTAAGTGCTTGTACGCATGTAAATGTGTACCGAGGGTTCAAATCCCTCCCTTCCCGCCAAATGCAAACAGCGCGCCTGCTCATCAGAGCAGGCGCGCTGCTCATTAGATCATCGGCGGCTTTGGCTTTGTTTGGATTCGAAGACCGAGCGGTGATACAATACCGGCCTGAGACGGGCGGTAAGAAGCAGTGGAGCAATGGCACAGGCGTAAATTGGTGTCGCTCCCCAGCGCCCCTGCGCCCTTGCATGTCATTTCAACGCCGAGGAGGAGACACAACAATGCACCTGGAAGGAACTACCACCATCACAGCGCCGCGCGAGAAAGTCTGGAAATTCCTCACCGACCCGAACTTCGTCAGCAAATGCGCGCCGGGGCTGGAGACAATGGAGATCGTCACGCCCGACAAGCAGTTTCGGGCTGTCGCCTCCATTGGCTTCGGCACCGTCAAGGCCCGGTTCGTCACCGACGTGGAATGGCTCGAACTCGACGAGCCCAACCGGGCGAAGATGAAGGCGCACGGCACCGCGCCCGGTAGCGCGATGGACGCCGTCAGCGAAATGTTCTTGACCCAGGGAGCGAACGGCGCAACGGAGATGAAATGGACGGCCGACGTGGTCGTGGTCGGCACCATTGCCAGCCTCGCCTCGCGCATGATGGGCAGTGTGACTCAAAAGCTCACCGCGGCGTTTTTTGATTGCGTGAAAAAGCAAATCGAGGCGTAAGATCCGAGTCGGTGACCGGCGCCTCTTTGCCGCCGGCCTGCCCGCGTCCCACTCGATGCGCTAGCGCGCTGACCGCTTGATCGAAGCACGCCAGCGGCGCGCGGGTGATTCCAGCGCCTACCTGCCCCACGCCGGCCTCGCGGTGGGCAATGCCGGTGTTGATCACCGGAGCGATGCGCCTGTCCGCCACTTTCCGCGCGTCGATGCCGGCCGGCGAACCGATGAAAGACAGCGGCGGCAGAGTGAACGCGCTGTTGTGGCCCAGCGTGATGTGATACATCTCGCGGGTATAGCCGATGGCGTCCTCCGGCGTCCCGCCGACAAACTGCACGATCGCCGGTGCGGCGCCCATCGCGAATCCGCCGATGCCCGCCGTCTCGGTGATGGCGCTGTCGCCGAGATCGGGCGCGGCGTCGGCCGGCCCATAGCCAGTGAAATACAGGCCGTTCACCATCGGGGCCGGGGCGGTGAACCATTGATCGCCGGTACCGCTCGTGCGAATCCCGAAATCCACGCCGTTGCGCGCCATGACCGTCACGAGACTGCTGCCGGGGACGCCGTGCGCCGCGTCGAGACTCGCTTTGCAGGCGGCCATCGAGATATTCAGAAAAAAGTGATCGTTGCCGCCAACAAACGACAGGACCGACGACACGTCGGAACGCGGCACTTCGGTCTTGATCAACGCGGGCGCCAGGCGCTTGAACAGCAGGCCGGAGGCCGCCGCGTTGCGGTTGTGGCACTCGTCGCCCATGTGAAGAGCTTGCGCGATGATCGGCTTGAGTTCCACAGCGCCGAGCGCCTTGAGCGTTGCGCTCAAGGCCGGCCCCAGCACGTCGCGCATCCAGTTGAGGCGCTCGATCACTGCCGGATGGTTCGCGCCAAAGCGCAGGACCTTGCCCAGCCCCTCGTTTCCCATCAGCATCGAAATGCCGCCGACTCTGGCATGCAGGTCGTGACTGCCGATGCCGATGGCCTGCGAGATGCCGGCGCCCCACCGGTCGACGAGCGACGAGACTTGTTGAAGTCCGGTGCCCGAGGCGGCCACGATGCCTACGTCGCCGCGCTGCACGACGTTGGCGAAACCGAGCGGCACGCCGTTGATGATCGCCGTGCCGCAGTCGGGCCCCATGACGAGCAGGCCGTGCTCGCGCCCGTACTGCTTGAGCAAGATCTCGTCTTCGAGGCTGACGTTGCCGCTGAACATCATGACGTGCAGCCCAAGATGCAAAGCCTTGAGGGCCTCGGCGGCAGCATAATCGCCCGGAGTTGAGATGAGCGCAAAGTTCGCCCCCCTCGTCTCGGCCACGCCCATTTCAATGCTTCGCGGAGCGGTGCGCTGTGGGCCGCCGCCGTCCGCGGTCGCCGGCTTCTGCTTGAGCAGCGCTTCGGCTTCGGTCAGCGCGGCTTCGAGCGCCCGATCGTCGCCGCCTTCGACCACGATCAGTAGATCGTTTGGGCCAGCGCTGACCGTGCCGACCGACAGCCCGGCTTCCTGAAGCAAGCTGATGTTGTTCGGCGTGGCCATCACCGCCGAGGCCTCCGCCACTCCGGGCAAAGCGGAGATCTTCTCCAAGAACTGCATAAGCGATACCGAGTCACGGTATAAGTTGCGTAACGCGCGTTGTGCTGTTGCCATTTGGCTCTGTGATCTTCGCGCCTGCGTGTCTTCGTGGTAACTTCCTCAGGGCGCTACACGGTGTAGGCCACTTCCCCGTGCAGGCCTTCGTCCAGCCCGGCGACTTCGACCTCTTCAGGCACACGCACCGGCACGAACACGTTCACGACCTTCAGAATCACATAGGTCATCACGAAGGAAAACACAATGGCGATGACCGTCCCCAGCAATTGAACGCCAAACTGGCGAAGATTGCCTTCGATCAATCCGCTAACGCCATTGATCGCCTTGGCGGCAAATACGCCGGTCAATATCGTGCCCAGCGCGCCGCCGACGCCGTGACAGCCCCAGACGTCGAGCGCGTCATCCCACCCCATCTTGGCGCGAAATTGCATCGCGGCGTAGCACGCGAAGGCGCAGAGGATACCGATGGCCGCCGCCGCCCAGGGCTGAACGTAGCCCGCCGCGGGCGTGATCGTCACCAGGCCGGCCACCGCGCCGATCATCGCTCCCACCATGCTCGGCTTTCCCATGCGGACCCACTCTATGATCATCCACGTAACCATCGCCAGCGACGCGGCGATGTCGGTATTCACAAACGCGAGGGCGGCCAGCCCGTTCGAGGCCAGCGCGCTGCCGCCGTTGAAGCCGAACCAGCCGAACCAGAGCAGGCCGGCGCCTAAAGCCACGTAGGTCACGTTGTGCGGCTCCACTTTTTCGCCCGGCAGAATCTTTCTCTTGCCGACGATGAAGACAGAGGCCAGCGCGGCAAAGCCGGCGCTGGTATGAACCACGATCCCGCCGGCAAAGTCGGCGAAGCCCATCTGGGCGAGAAAGCCCCCGCCCCACGTCCAGTGCGCCAGCGGGAGGTACACGAGGATGCTCCAGAAAACGAGGAAGATCAGGTAACTCTTGAAGGAGACGCGGTCTGCGAAAGCGCCCGTAATCAGCGCCGGGGTGATGATCGCAAACATCTCCTGGAAGACGAAGTAGGTCAGCAATGGAATCGTCTGTCCGGTCGCCGGCTCAAAGCCTACCCCATTCAGCGCAAAGTATTGGAGGTTGCCGATGATCCCGCCGATGTCTTTGCCGAACATCAGGCTGAATCCGCCGAAGACCCAGATGATGGTGACGATCCCCATCGAGACAAAACTCTGCATCATGATCGTCAGCACGTTCTTCCGGCGAACGAGGCCGCCGTAGAAGAAGGCCAGTCCCGGCGTCATGATGAAGACCAGCGCCGCGCTCACCAGAACCAGCGCCGTAGCTCCCGTGTCCATTGTGATGCCTCCTTTGGCGTAAAGAACAGAAGCCCGGCGAGGGCGAACTCCCCAGGCTTCATCTACATGCGCGGAGTCAGTCAGTAGCGGAAAACCAGCCTTTCCATGGCAGGCGCCGCTTCGCTGCGCGTGTAGTAAATCATCCCGGCCAACAACGCCGCGACGGCGATGTAGCCGATGGTCGGCCCCCAGGCATTACTGAAACTGCCCTTCGCTACGTCAGGGAAGAGGCGCAGTTGGGTCGCGTGGGTGATACCTCGCAGGGCAAGCAGAGGCTCTCTGGCCCCTTCCGGCTGATGGGTTACGGCATCCAATTGAGCGTATTGTAGCCTTATTGGTCTGGAGAGGCAAACATGATTATGACTGTTCAGACCGGATTTGACTCTCAAATGAAATTGGACTATAAATCAGGCCAATCGGCCCAATTTTCCGGCGAGCCGCCGACTCTCAATGCCAGCTGATCAACTTACCGACCTTCACGAGATCCGGCGCCCCTATCCGGGGCGGGCGCTGGATTTTCTCTTCCTTCCAGCCCCTTGCCCGGTTTGACTCCGTCGCCAAAGGAGGAAGCCCCACACACAATCGAATCACAAGATCCAAACCGACCTCGACCGGGCACGTGGATAGACTTGGGAGGAGGCCAAGCATGATCCCAGCTGCATTTGATTACGCAGTTCCGAAAACTCTGAACGAAGCCGTGGCGCTTCTGGGGCAGAACCCGGAGGCCAAAGTTCTGGCGGGCGGCCACAGCCTGATTCCGGCGATGAAATTCAGGCTGGCGTCACCCGCTTTGCTAGTGGACCTCAACCGTCTCAACGGGCTGGCCTACATCCGCGAGGACGGCGGCTGGCTGAAGATCGGCGCCATGACCCGTGAGGCCGATCTCGACGGGTCGGACTTGATCCGCAAGAAATATCCGCTCCTCGCCGACACGGCGAAGACGATCGCCGACCCGCTGGTGCGCAACATGGCGACGGTCGGCGGCAACCTGGCCCACGCCGACCCGGCCAACGATCACCCGGCGACGATGCTGGCCTACGGCGCGCAGGTCGTCGCCACCGGCCCGAAGGGTGAGCGCGTCATTCCGATTGGCGAGTTTTTCGCCGGCACTTTCGAAACGTCACTGGCCCACGACGAAATCCTGACCGAGATTCGCCTTCCCGCCCACAAGGCCGGGGCCGGAGGCGCGTATGTGAAAGTCGAGCGCAAAGTCGGCGATTTCGCCACCGCCGCCGTCGCGGCGCAGGTCACGCTCGACGCGAGCGGCAAGTGCGCCTCGGCCGGCCTCGGGCTGACCAACGTCGGGCCGACGGCGATCCGGGCGGCCCAGGCCGAAGCAGCGCTGAAGGGCCAACCGCTGGACGACGCGAATATCAAGAAGGCGGCGCAGTTGGCCGCCGCCGCCGCCGAGCCGGCGGACGATCTGCGCGGCCCCGCAGAATACAAGCGCGGCCTGATCAAGACGCTCACCGTTCGCGCGCTCCGCAAAGCGGTCGAACGGGCAAAGGCGTAGACCGAGACTCTGCCCGAAAAGTTACCACGAAGACGCGAGGGCACGAAGATCACAAAGCAGAACCTAGTGAACTTAGAGTCTTAGTGCCTTTGTGGTTAGGGCTTTACAGAGGAGTTAACACCATGAGCACCCATCACGTCAAAGTCAACGTCAACGGCGCGGTCAAAGAGGCCGACGTCGAAGCCCGCCTTCTGCTCGTCCACCTCATCCGCGAAGACCTGAACCTCACCGGCACGCACATCGGTTGCGATACGACCTCGTGCGGCGCGTGTACCGTGCTGTTGAACGGCCGGGCGGTCAAGAGTTGCACCGTGTTCGCCGTGCAGGCCGACGGCGGCGAGGTGATGACCGTCGAGGGCCTGACCTCGAACGGCAAACTGCACCCGATCCAGGAAGGCTTTCACGAGATGCACGGCTTGCAGTGCGGCTTCTGCACGCCCGGCATGATGTTGAGCGCGGTCGCCCTGCTCAAGCAGAACCCCAAGCCGACGGAAGAAGAAATCCGCTGGGGCATCTCGGGCAATCTGTGCCGTTGCACCGGGTACGTGAATATCGTGAAGGCGGTGCAGTATGCCGCCGAGAAAATGAGCGGATAGCGTATAGCGGATGGCAGATAGCAGTTCGCGTATGGCCGGGACTATCAGCCATAAGCCACAGGCCATACGCCAAACGCCATCAGCCAACTGGAGGACACCATGCCTGAAGTTCACGGCCAGATGGGCCACAGCATCAAGCGCGTCGAAGACGCGCGCTTCATCCGCGGGCGGGGCAATTACGTGGACGACATCAAACTGCCGGGGATGCTCTACCTCGACATCGTCCGCAGCCCGTATGCCCATGCGAAGATCAAAGCCATTCACACCGAAAAGGCGATGAAAGTGCCGGGCGTCGCCGCCGTCATCACCGGCGAGACGCTCAAAGCTTACAATCTCCACTGGATGCCGACGTTGATGTCAGACACCCAGATGGTTCTGCCGGTAGAGAAGGTGATGTACCAGATGCAAGAAGTCGCGGCGGTCGTCGCCACCAGCCGCTACGCGGCGGCCGACGGAGTGGCGGCGGTCGAGGTGGATTACGAGCCACTGCCGGTCATCGTGGATCCGCGCAAGGCGCTCGAACCCGGCGCGCAAGTCCTGCGAACCGACAAGGAAGGCAAGAAGGACAATCACATCTTTCACTGGGAGGCGGGCGACAAAGCGGCGACTGAGAAGGCGTTCAAAGAAGCCGACACCGTCGTGAAGCAGGACCTCTACATGCCGCGCATCGTCGTCGCCTCGATTGAAACGTGCGGCATCGTCGCCAAGTTCGACGCGGTCGAGGGCCAACTCACCGTGTGGATGACCACGCAAGCCCCGCACGCCATCCGCACCGTCGTCGCGCTCGTCGCCGGGCACGTCGGGCTGTCCGAGGAAAAAATCCGCGTCATCTCGCCCGACATCGGCGGCGGATTCGGCGGCAAAGTGCCGGTGTATCCCGGCTACGTCATCGCCATCGCGGCGGCGGTTGTCACCGGCGCGCCCATCAAGTGGGTCGAAGACCGCTCGGAGAACATCCAGGCCGACTCGTTCGCCCGCGACTATCACATGACGTGCGAGATGGCGGCGAAGAAGGACGGCAAGATCACCGGCCTGCGGATCAAGACCATCGCCGATCACGGCTACGCCGACGCCGCCTGCAACCCGTCCAAGTTCCCGGCCGGGCTGTTCTCGGTCGCCACCGGCGCGTACGACTACGACGCCGCCTTCGTCGAAGTGGACGGCGCGTATACCAACAAGCCGCCGGGCGGCATCGCCTATCGCTGTTCGTTCCGCGTCACCGAGGCCGTCCACGCGATCGAGCGCATGGCCGACAACACGGCGCACGAACTTGGGATGGACCCGGCCGAGTTCCGCATGAAGAACTTCATCAAGCCGGAACAGTTCCCGTACAAGTCACCCACCGGCTGGGAATACGACAGCGGGAACTATGGAGTCGCTCTGCAGAAGGCGATGGACATGATCGGCTACGCAGCGCTCCGCAAGGAGCAGGCCGAAAAGCGCAAGCGCGGCGAACTGATGGGCATCGGCATCTCGTCGTTCACCGAGATCGTCGGCGCGGGGCCGTCGAAGCACTTCGACATCCTCGGCCTCAAGATGTTCGACAGCGCCGAAATCCGCATCCATCCCACGGGCAAAGTTCTCGTCCGAATCGGCGTGCAGTCGCAGGGTCAGGGGCACGAGACGACCTTCGCGCAGATCGTCGCCGAAGAACTCGGCATCCCCGCCGAGCACGTCAAGGTGGAGCACGGCGACACCGACACCGCGCCCTACGGCCTCGGCACATACGCCAGCCGATCCACGCCGACGGCGGGCGCGGCGACCGCGATGGCCTCGCGCAAGATCCGCGACAAGGCCCGCAAACTCGCCGCGCACTTGCTGGAAGCGAACGAAGACGATCTCGAATGGGAGCGCGGGCGGTTCTTCGTCAAAGGCTCGCCCGACAAAGGCAAGACGATTCAAGAGTGCGCCTTCGCCGCGTACACCAATCACCCGCAGGGAATGGAAGCCGGGCTGGAGGCCGTGTCGTACTACGACCCGCCGAACATGACCTTCCCGTTCGGCTCGTACATCTGCGTGGTGGACATCGATCGCGGCACGGGCGAAGTGAAGGTGCGCCGCTTCGTGGCGGTGGACGACTGCGGCAATCGCATCAACCCGATGATCGTCGAGGGGCAGATCCACGGCGGCCTGACGATGGGCCTCGCGCCCGCGCTGTTCGAGGAACTCACCTACGACGAAAACGGCAATATCTTCGGCGGCACGTTCATGGACTACCTCCTGCCGACGGCCGTCGAGACGCCGAACTGGGAGACGGGCGAGACGGTGACGCCCTCGCCGCACCACCCGCTCGGCGCGAAGGGCGTGGGCGAATCAGCCACCGTCGGCGCGCCGCCGGCCATCGCCAACGCGGTGATTGACGCGCTGTGGCACCTCGGCGTGCGAAACATTGACATCCCGATCACGCCGGCGAAGGTGTGGACGGTGTTGAAGGAGAAGGGGATGGCGTTGGAAGAATAGAGATTGGAGACTGCGAAGCGCCCCTATGGGGTTGGGGACGGCCGGCCTTGCGGTGAGGAATCCGGAGGCCGGCCGTCACCTGCCTCGTTTGACTTTGCGACTGCGGTGGCAGACCAGCTGTCCTCCTGATGTGCGGGGATTGTCGCATAGAATAAAATAGAGAGGCTGTCTAATCGCGAGTTGGGCGGCTTCTATAGCGAGTGAATGATATGGCATTTGGATTTCTTTACCCACGCTTTACTGAAAGCCGCACGTTCCGTCTCGAGCAAGATGAGTTGTTCGCGGTCGTGAAATCGGCTTTGGAGAACCTTGGCTGGCGGTATCAGGTTTTGTGGGGCAAGGAATTTCAAGCGCGGGTTCCACCGACTGGCTGGTCGTGGCACCATGACGTGAAGGTCAGCATTCTTCCGGGCGGAGTGATTCAAGCTGAAAGCAAGAGCGCTTACAGGGAAATGTTTTTTGACTTTGGAAGAAATCGAAAAAACGTTGAAACATTCTTTGCGCGTGTTGAGCAGATGACGGGGCGGCAATCGCGCGACAATCCCTGAAGGATGCTGCCAGAGCTTGATGCACGGGGCTTCGTGGCAATTGAGCGAGCCTTTGCCAAATTTGATGAAGAACAGAATTGGCCCAATCCTACGCCGGACCGCGCAACCCGCGCTTGCAGCGGACGCGCTCGCCTCCCCTCGCTGGCGCTCGGTGCCGCCGAAGCGCACCGTTGGGCCGCTTCGCATAAAACAGAGAGTTGGGCGCTCGCCGTTTAATTTACACGGAACGTAATTGCATGAAGCTATCCATGAAGTCTGTTATCTCTTTTCTCATGGGGTCGCGCTCGTATTGCTATGCCTTGTCCGGCGCTAGGCTGGCACGCCGAACATCTTTGGCACCAAGTCAACCGGGAACTGGAAGGCGAGCCTCCGTTGTGGAAAGCGTGCGAGTTCTTCCTCCGAAAACTCTTGCTTAAAGTGCATACGAATCTCCCCGGTGCAGCGTGGATGAATGCTTGCATCTACAGCGACGTGGAGACCATCCCCAGCGAGCGACATCTCTGCGCCAGATGCGTCCTTCCCACTATACGGTGCATTAACCACAACCGTCGAAGAGATACTTGCGACAATACGCTGATTTGTGATGGCGAAAGCACCGGAGAAAGCACCCCATCCGCCGCCTTTGAAGCCGGGCGCGCTACCTTTTCGGCGCACAGTCACGGCAACGCCTTCTTCAACAAATAGGAGTTGGTCATTCTTAATCTCAGCGCGGAGCGTCTCTGGCATCGCACCGATCTTGAAGAGCCGATAGCGGAGAGTCTTAGGCATAGTGAAATTATACCTAGCAGTCACCAGGGGCGCAAGATGATCCTCCATTCCAAAGTGAACCAAGGCTAGCGGAAGGCCAAAGCGCAAGTTGATTGGTTCAATCAGAGGGCTATCAGCCGTGCGGTGTGTACAGCGAGGTGTATATGGCCAAAACCTTATTCTATCGTCTCTTTGGCGTCGGGAGGATCCCCGCAGCCGTGATGGCCGAGTTGCAGCAGGAAGGGATTCTCCTGGTTGACGAGGGTGTGCGCGGGTCGGCCACCTACCGCAACTTTCGTAAGCCCGGGAGGGCGGATTCATGGAGGCGTCAGTGGTACACCGCTTCCATTGCCCTGACGAACATACGGCTGCTTGCCCTGTGGGGCTCTAACCCCATCATTAACGCACCGCTTGCGGACGAACGCCTGCGTTCGATGCGATATTCGCTAGAGGACAAGGCTGCTGTTCTTTGCGTCGCTTTTGATGCAGCTCTGTTTCATGCGGATTGGTCAGGGACGATTGAGTATCGCTTCCGCACGCCCCAGGCACAGCACTTACTGGAACTTATACAACAGCGCATCGGCTGACAAACGTGAGTGACCGTCCCTCTACACACGTCTGTTCGCGACGGCCATTCTCATGGAAATGCGCCATACAATCTCGGAATAACGCATGACCAAGCGCCCGCCCGACACGGCATGCACCCGATTCGCGCTCCGCGCTTGATTAACAGGCCGGTCTTGCTCGCGGAGGTGCGGGTTGGCGACTGGGTCTTCCCGACCCGTGCGAGCGCCTGATGCACACCGTTGGGCGGCGCCGTCTTCAACGCATTCCGTCAATATGCTTTCCGACGTGGGTACATCTTGGATTTCGGTTCAATTCGGCCTATCAACCCTGCCTTCCAATATCAACCGCAAAGGAGTACGATGTACGATGAACAAAATTGGCAGTTGGTGGCTGGCATCCTACGACGCCCAAGCGGGGGAGCAAGTGCGATGGTCAGCCCTTGCTAACCATACTCAGGGTCCGTTCCGCTCTATAAGCGGCAAAGTCTACTTAACCAATCAGCGCCTCTTATTCTGCCCTAACTTGCTTGATCATGGTTTGGGCAGTCGGAAATGGGGTGCGAACTTAAATGAAATTGTGCAGATAGATAGGCAACCAAAAGGCGGAGACGTTATGGCTATTCTTGGTGGCGGCGCGCGAGACAGGCTTCGGGTTACATTACAAAACGGCAAAGTTGAATTTTTCATTTTCAACAATCTTGATCAAACGATTGAACG
>JACQED010000359.1 GCA_016200785.1 Chloroflexota bacterium | reverse complement strand
GGTATCAGCGGAGGGACAGATGCCGATCTCAAAAGATGAACTCGTCAGCACATATGTGGTGGCGCCGGGGCACGCGACCTTCGGGCAGGCGATGGCGGCGTTGAATGCTGCTCAGGGCCAGCGCTGGTGGCATCTGGTCGTCCATAAAGCCGACGGCTCGTGGGCCACGGCGACATTCAACGACGTACTGCTCGCCAATGCTCAGGCCGGTATGGGCCTTGCCGATACGCCGCTTGAAAATCTGCCGGGGCTGAAGCCGGCCGACAGCGTCGAGC
Source organism: Chloroflexota bacterium (assembly GCA_016200785.1). Classification (GTDB taxonomy): domain Bacteria; phylum Chloroflexota; class Anaerolineae; order Anaerolineales; family JACQED01; genus JACQED01. Next base: position 6,130 of record JACQED010000359.1, on the reverse strand, counting down.
AGACGGCGATGGGCACCAACGTCGCGCTCGACAAAGCCCGAAGCAGTGAGAGCGGCGCGCTGATCGTCACCGAAGGAGAGCATCCCGTCGGCCTGATCGCGACGACTCAGCGCAGCGCCGAGAACCCGACTGATTTCGCCAAACTCAACCAACTCGCCGGGCAGTTCGTCAATTTGAAGGACTATGGCGACGTGCTGTTGCCGCCCAAGAAGAAAAAGTAATCGCAAAGGAGCAGATCAATGAGTCTGCTTGGCGTCTCCGGAAGTTTAGCGAACGAATTGGGCGGGGCGGTCAGTGGCTTTCTCAAGAATCCGCTGACGCGGTCGTTTTTCCTCTACTACTATTTGCCGGCCGCCGCCTTTCTGCTGATTCAAGGCCTATGGATTGCCCCGGTAGTGGGACTGCCGGCGTTGGACATTTCGGGATTCGAATTTCACGCCAACCCGGAGACCACGGGACTCACCCAACTACTGACCGACCTTGCCGTCAGTTTCTTCAGCCTGAACGTCATCCTTCTGCTGTTCGCCCCCCTCGCGGTTGGCGGGCTGACCGGCATGCTCAACCTGCAAATCACGAAGTTCTTTGAAGGACTGCTCCCCATCGAGAAGCCATTCTTGCGCCGCTGGTTGCAGCGCAACAAGCAGCTCAGCGAAAAACTCTACGGCCCGCTCGATCGAAAGCGGAAAGAGTATCTGCGCGCTCCCCGCGAGATGGGCAAAGACGGCGACCAGGCGTTGGCCCTGGCCGCCGAAATCCAGGAACTGCACGTGGCTATTGAAGAGTCCAATGCAGATCGATCTCTGCCGACCGACCCCAACCGCGTCACGCCGACCGCGCTGGGCAACGCGCTCGCCATCGCCGAAGAGTATCCATTCGAGCGCTATGGAATCGACGCAGTGCTCTTCTGGCCGCGCTTGCGCGCCGAGGTGCCGCCTGAGTTGCTTGCGGGCTTGGACGGCACAAAAGGCGTGCTTGACGGAATGCTGAACGTGACACTCCTAGCTTATGTGTTCGGTCTGGAGGCGATTGTCGTCGGCCTCGTCCGGCCATTCGTCAAGATCGCCGACGCGGCGAGTCCCGGCGCGTTATGGCTAATCGTCGCCGGCATCCTATCGTTCCTTGTTGGTTGGATGAGCTACCGCGCCGGAGTGTCGGCGGCGCGCAGTATGGGCGGACAACTGCAAATTTTCTTCGATTACTACCGGGGCAAAGTGTTGGAGAGGTTTGGCCTGGCTCTGCCGGACGATCTGGCGCAAGAAAAAGTGATCTGGCTCAGGCTGGCAGCATTCCTCCGGCGCGGTGAGCCATTCTACTTCCCGGCCGAGGCGCGCGCGCCGAAGAAGAAAAAAGAAAAAGACGAAGAAGAATAATTCGGGCGGCGAGCAATTTGATCGCCCGACCAGTACAAATTTTAAGACCGGCGTCAAGACTCGCTCATGCGAGTCCGAGTAGAGTGACCCATGACGCGATAAGCCCCCCGGCATCTTGAGGCTTGCACCGAACGGAGAGCGGCTTTTCCAGAGAGAGCGCAGACCGGTCGCCAGCGCCCGAATAGCCCTTCTACGGGCACAAACGGGACACACCTTGAAGTGACTCGACCGGCTACCCGCCCTTCCCCAATAACCCGGGCCGACTCCGACGCCGGGTGCTCGACAGTAGCGGCAGTCGAGACGAGCCTCAGCTAACCTTGCCGCGGGGCTTACCGTTGTTGAAGCGAGACGTGCGGCGCACTTTGGCGAGTGCGCCGCACGTTGTGTTTTCAGTTCTGTAGAATTCGGGGAAGGGGGTAGTCCATCAATCGTAACGCTTCAAGTAGCCTAGCGCCTCGCCTCGCTCCCCATCCATCGCCAGCGCCAGATAGCGGCCCTCGTGAGCCTTCGGCACGTCGATCACTTTGACAATGCGGCCGCAATTCGCGTCTGCCGGCAGAAGCTCGGCCAGCGCGTTCGGCCCGTCGTCAAAAAAACGCGCGTTGAAGATGGCCCCGGAATCGTTCGGGAAAAGCGCGAGCGGGAAGATACGCGCCTCGACCAAATCTTGAAAGAAGTGTGTGCCGAAAGACGGCTCCGCCAGTGCGTCACCATCGGCGAAGACAACTTCGATCAATGCACGGGTGTTGTAAATATCGGCGTAGGTGACTTTCACGCCCAGGTCAACGTTCCCGCTGCCCCAGCGGCCAGGGCCGAGCAACACAAAGGTTTCGCCTTCCAGCCGCCGATTTAGCCGGCCAATCACCCGGGCGACTTCCAACCGCGTCACATTGTCCGGCGCACCGGCGTAAGCCCGGGGGTCAACGTAGACGACGTAGCGGATGCGCTCTACCGTGCCGTCCGGCACGAGGCGGCTCGTCGAGAAAATCTTGTCGTCGGCCGAAACATGAACGGGCAACCTCACGGGCCCCTCGGCGTAGCGGAGGCTCTGTGGGCGGCATTGGAGCAATGAGACCTGCACGCCGGAGTGCGCTGTGTCCGGGAGTGCGGCGGTGAATTCAACGTCCACCGGGTAGTTATAACGCCGCTCGAGTGTTTGCAGTAAGGCACGAAGAAGCGGAACAAGTTTGGTTTCGCGCAAGGCCGTGTCAAAGGTCAGCACGAGACGCGGCGGCGCGAGGTCGGCCTGCGCCGTGATGAGCGGCTGAAGATAATCGCCGTGATCGGCCACGGCCAGCCAGCGCAGGCCGGGATAGTCGGCGGCGATGACGTCCGTCACGGGCAGCGTATTGAACGCGTTGGCTTCGAGATCGATCACGTCGACGAATCGCTGTGAGTAGCGCTTGATCGCGCGCGCGTCGGCCTCCGGGCGCAGGGCCGGGTGGCTGAGGGCAACGAGGCGAGGATAATCGTTCGCCACCTGATCGACCGCACGCGTGCCAAGGCCCCACACGATCCGCGCGAATCCCTCGTCTCGGCGAATCTTCGGCGTCCAGACATATGGGTTGTGGCTGTAGCCGACGCCGGCCATTTGCGGGAAGTACCAGCGGCGATAGCAGATGCCCTGCACCTCTTGCAGGAGGATCGCCATGCGTTCGTCGTAGTCGATCAGTTTCATCCGCCGCCGATAGGCCATCGCGTCCGGGCTGTAGACGCTGGCGTAGATGCGGCTGATGGCGGTGGTCAGCGCGCGCAGGTTCTCTTCGGGCGTTCCCTGGTTGGCGAGGAAGTGGCTCTCGTATTTGCCGGCGAACGACGTGCCGAAGTTATCTTCGAGCAGACTCGACGAGCGCACGATGATCGGCGTCGGTCCGATCTCCTCCAGCACGTCGCGCAAACGCTGAACGATGCCCTCCGGGAAGCGCCCGCCGACGTAGGCCCGCTGGATTTCGGGATACTCGGCCCGAATTTCTTCCTCGCTTCTGTACTTCTGATTGATCCAATACATCGGGCCGTTGACCGAGATGAAATCGTAGAACACGTCCGCGCCGATGAAATACGAGCGCGGGATTTTGACGAGGTCGCGCAGAGATGGGTCGGCCGTCGCCTGCCAGATTTTGTAGGCCAGCAACATGCCGGCTGCCTTGCCGCCGATCTTGCCGCGCCCGATGCGCCGCCGCCGGATTTCTTTGAGATCGGCAATGGTGAACCATTCTTTCGCGACGCTGACGAAATCCAGATGGTCGCTGATCATCGTCTTGATCAGCACGACGACGATCTCTTCAAGGTGATGCTCGACCTGGCGGCGCTTGTCGGGCGGAAAGTTCTCGTAGGTTTCGCCCTGCGCGAACAGCAAGTCCCACGGCGCAAGTTCGGGGTTGAACGTCAGTACCACGTCCTGCTGGGGCATTCGCTCGGCCAGCACTGCCCGGACGAGCTCGCGGAACTGCTCGTGGGGCAGGTTGTAGGCGAAGTAGAAGTCGGTGATGTAGTCGCGGATGCGCGCCAGCCGCTCGGCCCACACGTCGGCCGGCTCCTCGCGCAGTGGATCGGACAACCCTTCGCGCTTTTGCGATTGGATGGCCTTATCCCTGACTTCCTGCTCGAAGGCCTCTTCGCTGACGACGCCGCGCGCGAAAAGCTCCAGACGCATCCTCGCGCGGATGCGCTCGGCCAGCATGGGGAACTGGCGAATCTCGAGGAAGAGTTCGAGCACCTTGGGCATTTCGGGCCGGGCATGTCGTTCCATGATACAAAGTTTAGCATCAGGCGCGATGGATGACAACCTCGATTTGCTCTGAACGCAAAAGCAGGATATTCTTCTGGACATAGGAAATATTCTCACGCAAAGCCGCTAAGGCGCAAAGACAGAAACTTGGCGGCTGAGTGACTTTGCGTGAGCCAAATCCACTCCGATGACAACTCTTTTTCTCATCCGCCACGCCGAGAACGACTACGTCGGGAAAAAACTCGCCGTGTGGACACCTGGCGTTCACTTGAACGAGAAAGGCCGCCAGCAGGCGGGAGCGCTGGCCGCGCGCCTCGCGCCGATTCCCTTCGCCGCGATCTATTCCAGTCCGCTCGAACGCGCGTGGGAAACGGCCCAACCGCTAGCCAAAGCCCAAGGGCTGACGGTCCGCAAACGCGAAGACCTGGGCGAGGTTCAATACGGTGAGTGGACGGGCAAGAGTCTGCGCCTTTTACGGCGAACCAAACTCTGGCGCGTGGTACAATTGAGTCCGTCGAACATGCGCTTTCCCGGCGGTGAGGCTCTGCGCGAAACGCAACTGCGCTTCGTCGGCGCGCTGGACGCAATCTGTAAAGAACATCCCAAGGGGGCCGCAGCCGCCTTCTCGCACGGCGATCCGATCCGGCTGGCCGTCGCGCACTATCTCGGACTTCACGTCGATCTCTTTCAGCGCATTCAGATCGGCACCGCTTCGGTCACGGTCGTTCACGTGTCGAACGGCATAGCGCGGATAGCCCGGCTGAATGACACAGGGCCGTTTACGAATGACCAATGAACAATTCGTCAAGTCGCCTGTCATTGTTCATTGGTCATTGTTCACTGCTTGCGCCCCGCTCTGCGGGGTTGTCTCATTGGAGTTAAGATGCCTGGCGCTCGTTACGATTTGAAACCTGTCACTCATATTACTGCCGGCGCGGTGGGGCCTCCGGGCAAACGCGTCTTCTACCTCCAGGCCAAGCAGGGCGTGCAGACGCTGACTCTGCTGTGCGAAAAACAACAGATCGAGGCGCTGGCGATCGGCATCGAGCAATTCCTCGAGGAACTTCAGAAGAAATACCCGAACCTGCCTGAGGCGAGCGACTACTTCGACCGCTACAAGATGGCGCTCGAAGAGCCGTTGGAGCCTACCTTTCGCGCGGGTCAGATGGGCCTGGGCTACGACGAAGAGAACGACCTGATGGTGCTGGTCGCGCAAGAAGCCCTCGCCGAGGACATGAAGCCCGAGGACGCATCCACTGCCCGTTTCTGGGCCGGCCGCTCGGAAGCGCGGGCGATGAGCCGCTACGCGCTCGAAGTCGCGCGCCAGGGCCGCCCGATCTGCGGCAACTGCGGTCAGCCCATTGATCCGGACGGGCACTTCTGCCCGAGGAGCAACGGGCACGCGCACTGATTGCGGAACGCGGATTGCGGATTTCGGAATGACTTCCACAATCCGCAATCCGAAATCCGCAATGGCCACGATTTCCCTCGAAACCCTCCTCACCATCCTCGGCCAGGGTCAGATGGAACTGCGGGGACTTCTACCCGATGGTTCCAATTACACATTTCTCGTTTCAATTGCGCATTGCGAGCAGTCGGCGCTGGCCGTTTATAAGCCGTCGAAGGGCGAAAGGCCGCTGTGGGATTTTCCCGAAGAGACGCTGGCCTTTCGCGAGGTGGCCGCGTTCCTCGTCAGCGAGAGGCTGGGCTGGGACTTTGTGCCGCCCACGGTGTATCGCGACGGGCCGCACGGCCCCGGCTCGGTGCAGTGGTTCGTCGACGCCGAAGCCGAGGCGCACTACTTCAATATGCCCGAGCCGGAGAAGCCCGCCCTGCGCCGCGTTGCCGTCTTTGACGTTTTGGTGAACAACGCCGACCGCAAGGGCGGCCACGTCATCAAAGACAAGCAGGGCAAACTCTGGCTCATTGACCACGGCATCTGCTTTCACTCCGAACCCAAACTCCGCACCGTGATCTGGGACTTCGCCGGCGAGCCAATCCCCGACGACCTGCTGGCCGATCTGCGCTCATT
>JACQED010000014.1 GCA_016200785.1 Chloroflexota bacterium | reverse complement strand
TGGTGAACGAGCATCTGTTTCGCTATCCACTTTGGCTCGTCCTCGTGATGCCCGTCTCGCTCGTGCGAATGTTGGCCTACGAATACATGCTTGCGATCACTGTTCCGCCGTGGATGCAGATTGTGGTCAACGCCGTGTTTCTCTTGCTTGCCGCCGCCGGCGCGTGGCCGGCGTGGCGTCATCGCAACCGCGACTTGCCGGTCGTCACCGGGGTGATGATCTTGTATTTCATGTTACTGCCGCTGATCGTGATCGCCGGGCTGGTTCACAATCGTCATCGCACGCCCGCTGACGCGGTCTTGGGCTTGCTCGTCGGTCTAGGGACGGTCGTCATCTACGAGGCATGGCAGAGGCGCGCGCAAATGAGCCGGGCGTCGCCCCGCCTCGCAAGATCGCCTGTGCCGAAGTGAGGTATTGATTTCCGTTCTGAAAAGTCGCCGGCGTTCGTGGACGGTTTACGGATGGCTTGCGCTCATCGCCGCGATCGCCGGCCTGTTTCGCTTCTGGCAGTTGAGCGTCATTCCGCCCGGCCTGCACTATGACGAGGCATTCAACGAGACCTACGCGCTGCGCATTTACCGCGGCCAGGCCGCGCCGATCTTCATCACCGAGAACAACGGCGAAGAACCTTTACATGTCTATCTGACGGCGGGACTCTTTCACCTCATCGGCCCCACACCTCTTGGCGGGAGAATGGTCTCGGCGGCGGCGGGCGTGGTCGCGGTCGTCGTCGCCTATTTTCTGGGCGCGGAGCTTTTCCGCGAGAGCGAGAGTCAGAGCAGGGCGCGGCGCATCGGTTTGCTCGCCAGCCTCGTCATGGCGACGTGGTATTGGCCTTTTCACTACAGCCGGATCGGCATGGAGCCGTCGCTCCTGCCTCCGGTCGCGATGGCGGCGGTGCTGTTCATCTGGCGGGTCGTCCGCACGCGAAGGCCGATGGACGCCGCGCTCGGCGGCGCGTTCACGTCGCTTGCGCTGTACACCTACACGGCTGGCCGCGCGGCGCCGCTGGTGGCCGCCGCCATCGTCGTCCACCGGATCATCTTTGCCCGTCCGCTGGATCGACGCTGGTGGATCAATCTTGGCATCGGGCTGGCGGCAGCCGGCATTGTTTACCTGCCGCTGGGCCTGTTCTACGCCCGGCACCCGGAATGGATTTTTCTGCGCGTCCATCAAGTGTCGTCGCCGGCATTGGGCGGATCGGGCGCACTGCCCTCGGTCTGGAGTGGCGTGCGGGCAACCGTTCTCGGTTTGTTCTGGCGTGGCGATCGAAACTGGCGGCAGAATCTTTCCGGGCGCCCCGCCTTCGATATTTTGCAGGCGGCGTTCTTCGTCGTCGGGCTGGCCGTGTGTGCGCGGCGGTGGCGGAAGGGCGCTTATTGGTTTCTGCCGTTCTGGGCGACGGTCGGCCTCTTGCCGACGGCCCTCTCCGAGTATGCGCCGCAGTTTGGCCGCGCGATCGGCGCGACCCCGCCGCTCGCGATCGTGGTTGCGCTGGGGATGTGGAGCGTGGCCACGCTCCCCGGCTCCTTCTCCCGTTCGCGTCGTTTGCGAACGGGAGAAGGGTGGGGGGTGAGGGCGCTGGTAATCGGCCTCGCTTTCGCCGCGTCAACTGGCTGGGCATTCCGCGACTATTTTTTCGTGTGGGCCAGATCGCCGCAGTTGTTTATCGCGTTCGACGTCGGCCTGCGCGCGATTGGCGAATATGCCTCGCAATTGCCAACCGACGAGCCGGTGTATCTCTCGCCCGTGCCGGGCGATCGGTACACGCTGTCGTTTTTCATGGGCGACGACGCCACTCGCCTGCGGAGTTTCAATGGCCGGAGGTGCCTGGTGTTTCCGGCCCGGACGCAGGCCCCGACGCACATGATCGTCGTCGTGCGACCGGGTGAGGACGACCGCTCCCTCGGCCGCCTGGCACACCTCTTTCCGGCCGGCCAGCCTGTCTGGCGGGCGAATGATCGAGAGGCGCCGTATGCTGTTGACTTTCGCATCCCCACAGGCGAGACGGCCTCAGTCGCGCCGGGCCGCCCGTTCCGCGCGGACTTCGGCCATCAAGTAGAGTTGCTCGGCTACGATCTCAGCGCCGACTCCATCCGGCCCGGCGAGACTCTCACGGTCAGCCTGCTGCTCAAGAGTCAGTCTCCGATGACGACAGATTACACCGGGTTCGTTCATCTAACCGGCCCGTATTCGGTAGGAACCCCCCGGAGACTGTGGGCACAACGCGACGCTCGACCGTGCGATAATTCGTACCTGACCACGCGTTGGCAGGCGGGCGAAATCGTGTGGGATGATTCCTCGCTGACTCTGCCCGTTGGAGCGCCGCCGGGCGACTATCGGCTGAGGATCGGCATGTATAATCTGGCAACCGGCGCGCGCTTGCCGGTTACGGCTGCCGGCAACACGGTGAGCGATGATAGCCTGACTTTGACTCGGGTCGTCGTAAAGGAGTAGGAGCGCCTTTCAGGCGCGACAAATCAAGATGCGCGTTCTCGTCACAGGCGGCGCGGGCTTCATCGGCTCGCACACCGTCGAATTGCTGTTGAAGAAGGGCCACGCCGTCCGCGTGCTCGACGCGCTCGTGCCGCCGGTGCACCTCGCGGGGCGCGTGCCCGAGTATTTGCCTCAAGAGGTCGAGTTCATTCAGGGCGACGTGCGCGATCGGTCGGCGTGGGAGAAGGCATTGGCCGGCGTCGAGGCGGTCTTTCATCTTGCCGCTTATCAGGATTACCTGCCCGACTTCTCGAAGTTCTTTCACGTCAATGCCGTTGGCACGGCACTGCTCTACGAGATCGCCGTCGAAAGAAAACTGCCCCTGCGCAAAATCGTCGTCGCCGCGTCGCAAGCGGTGTACGGCGAGGGCAAGTATGCCTGTGATCATCACGGGGTTCAATATCCCGGCCTCCGCACGGCGGAGCAGTTGGCCGCGAAGGACTGGGAGCCGAAGTGCCCGGTCTGCGGCATGCCGATGAAGCCGGAGGTCACCGACGAACCGGTGGTCCGCCCGCACAACTCGTACGCGATGAGCAAGTACAGCCAGGAGCTGATCGCGCTCAACCTCGGCCAGCGATACGGTCTGCCGTCTGTGGCAATGCGTTACTCGATCACGCAAGGCGCGCGACAGTCGTTCCGCAACGCCTATTCGGGCGCGTTGAGAATCTTCGTGATGCAGGCGCTCGCCGGGCGCCCGCTGACGATCTACGAGGACGGCGGTCAACTGCGCGACTACGTTTACGTTGGCGACGTGGCGCGGGCGAACCTGCTGGTGTTCGAAGACGATCGGGCGAACTACCAGACCTTCAACGTCGGCGGCGGCAAAGCGTACGCCGTCCTTGACTTCGCGAAGATCGTCCGTGAGGTGACGGGGCGCAATGTGCCGCTGGCCGTCGGCGGCGAATATCGCTTCGGCGACACCCGTCACATCGTCTCCGACATCTCGAAGTTGCGCGCGCTCGGCTGGGAGCCGCAGGGCAGTCCGGCGCAAAGCGTCGCCGAATACGTCGAATGGGCGCAGTCGCAGCCGGATTTTCGAAATTATGCGGACGAAGCGCGGGAGTATATGCAGGCTGTGGGAACGGTGAGAGCGTGACGGGTGGCGGGTGACGAGTGGCGGGCGGCGAGTGGCGCGTGACGGGTGGTGGGTGACGAGTGGCGCGTGACGAGTGGTGGGTGACGAGTGGCGCGTGACGCGATTTCCGCCGACAGCCACGCAGTGCTCATCGGCTTCATCAGGAGGAGAGGATGGCAACTTCAAGCGACCGACTAGAGTCGTTCGGCATCTACAAGCTCGCCTGCCAGTTATTCGATGACTTCTGGGCCGAGTCCGAGATTCTGGGGAAAGACTATCGGGGACGGGAGTTGGTTAAGCAGCAAATACGTAGCCTCGACTCGATCTGCGCGAACATCGAAGAGGGCTACGGGCGCGGTTTCGGCAAGGAGCTGCCGCAGCATCTGAAGATCGCGCGGGGCGAGGCCCGCGAGAGCAAAGGCCGCTACGAACGCTGTCGGCACTTGCTGCCTGCCGAACTGATTGCCAAGCGCATAGATACTCTCGATCACATCATCGGCGGCCTCACCAATACTATCAACACGATTGAAAAGAGACGTAGTGAATGACGAGTGGTGTGTGACGCGACACCCGACACCCGACACCCGTCACCCGACATGCTAATCGCCCGCGCTCCCGTTCGCATCTCATTCGCCGGAGGCGGCACCGACCTGCCGGCCTACTTTCGCCGCTTCGGCGGCGCGGTAGTGAGTGCGACGCTCGACAAATACGTCTACGTCGTCCTCACCGTTCACCCCAAACCCGAACTTCAGATTCTCTCGTCGGACTATCGCACGTTTTATCGTCAGCAGGCCGGCGAAGTGCTGTTCTGGGAAGGCGACCTGAATCTGCCCAAAGCCATCCTGCACGAGTTCGGCATTGAGCGGGGTGTTTCGATGTTCCTTGCGTCCGAAGTCCCGCCGGGAACCGGGCTGGGTTCGTCGTCCACCGTGACCGTCGCGACCATCAAGGCGGTGAGCGCGGCCAGCGGCCAGCGGCTTTCATCGCAAGAAGTCGGCGAGATGGCGACGCACATCGAGATTGAAAAACTCGGCATGCCTATCGGCTATCAGGATCAATTCGCCGCCGCGTTCGGCGGGCTAAATCACCTGTGCTTCGAGCCAGATGGCCGGACGATCGTCGAGCCGATCCGAACTCCTCCGGGCACGCTCGAACGTCTCGAACGCAACCTTCTTCTGTTCTTCACCGGCCAGTCGCGCGACTCGTCGAACATCCTCGCGCGCCAGCGCGCCTCAACCGAAAGGGAAGACTCTCGCGTGCTGGAAGCTCTGCACGCGGTCAAGGCCATGGTCGAGCCGATGCGCGCCTGCCTCGAAGCCGGCGACCTCGACCGATTCGGCGCTCTGCTTCACGAGGGCTGGGAGAACAAGAAGCGATTTGCCTCGGGCGTGAGCAACCCGCAAGTGGATCGCCTGTACGATCTAGCTCGAAGCCGGGGCGCGATCGGCGGCAAACTCACTGGCGCGGGCGGCGGCGGATTCATGATGCTCTTCTGCGCCGACGGGACACCGGAGGTCGTGACCGCCGCGCTGGAGGCCGAGGGCCTGCGCCGCATGGGCTTTGTCTTCGAGAGCGGCGGGGCGAGGGTGTTGCTGAATGCCGGGCTGCGAGTTCAGGTCGAGTAGATTGTGGTTAAGCCGGGCTGTTTACCACGAAGTCACAAAGTCACGGGGATCACGAAGGATCATTTTCTTAGTGGCTTCGTGTCTTTGTGGTAAAAGTGCTCCGTGCATGGAGCCGAGGCTTTAGCCGGTGAGTCGTCGGGGTCGTATCCTGCTCTTCTCCGCTCTTTTGCTCGCTGACGCTGTCGCGATCGTTTCGGCAATGGTGCTGGCGATGCTCGTGCTGGCGCGGTTCATTCCGCCCCGCGATTATCTCAGCGCCATACAACGTACCCTCCCGGTATGGCTCCTCGCGTTTGCCGCACTGAGGCTGTACGATCTCGAAACCGTGTTGGAAGACTCGCAGGAGTACGCGACAGTCGCGACCGGTTGCACTTACGGTATCGTGCTGGCCGTCGTCGTCAATGCCGTTTCGGGTGCAGGTGATTTTCCGCTCCTCTGGCTTCTGGCTGGCTGGCTCTTCAGCATCGCCTCCGTGTGGACAGCGCGCTTCGGGATGCGCCGCGTGGTGCGGGCGGCGCGGCGCGCCGGCCACCTGATCGCGCGCGCGGTGATCGTCGGCGCAGACGAACAGGGACGCACCATCGCGCGGCAATTCCGTTCGGTGACCGACTCCGGCGTGCGCGTCGTCGGCTTCGTGGACGATTTTCTGCCCCCCGGCACGCCGGTGGTGGACGGCCTGACTGTGCTGGGCCACCCCGGCGCGCTGACGACCGTCGTCAAGGAATATCGCGTCGCCGAAATCGTCGTCGTCCCCGGCGCGCTGACGTGGGAGACATTTCAAGAAATTCTCGAGCGCACGGCCTTCGCCGATGGGTTGAAGATCAGACTCTCGCCCGGCTACTACGACATGCTGGCGACGACGCCGCGCGTGGCGCACCGCAACTTCGTGCCGCTCATCGTCGTCGATCGCGTCCGGTTGGCCGGATTCGACGGCCTGCTCAAAGCCGGGTTGGA
>JACQED010000326.1 GCA_016200785.1 Chloroflexota bacterium | reverse complement strand
CCAAATGAAACGCTGTGCCGTCCAGCCGTAGCGCGTTTTGAAATCGCCCCAATCCCACGACTGGAGAAGGTGCGCGGCGGGGAGGGAGGCGAGGCGAGCGTGCCAGTCAGCGCGGGAGGTGATGGGGAGGAGCAATTCTAGACTGAGCTCTCAGGCCGATACGGACCTTGCCCTTGTATGTCTCCGACGAATTCGGGCAGACTGGCGTGTCCCAGCAACTGTCGAGCGGCCTGTGATTCGCCGATGTGATACCAATAGTGGTAGATGATTCGCTGAATCATCGTGCCGATAGTCTGGTAATGCGGCTGGCCGTCCACTATCATGTGGCCTTGTAGCATTTCAGTCGTCAGTGCGTCCAGATATGGATCCGCGGCAACCGTCACAGTGCGCCAGGCCGTCCACATGTCATCGAGCGGCGGCGTGCTGGCCGGCTTGCCATAGCCGACCAGTTCATCCAGTTGAGGCGCGATGTTTTTGCTCTGCGCCCGCACCAGCCAATATAGGTGTTCGTGCCATGTAAGGTGGCCTATCATCCAGCTGATGCAGTTCATCGGCTCGAACCGCCGGCGCGCGTCGGCGTTGGAGATACCATCCAGCGCGCGCAACCATTCGCTTCGAGTGAAACGCAACTGAGCTACGAGTGGGTGGGTCATGGTTCTCTATTCTCCCATAGGTGAGACGCGGGAATGTATCAACTGGACTATAACCTGTGCTACGTGCCCTTGCCAAATAAAGCCAATATACCACCTGGTTGTACACCCGATCCCACGCCCCCACGCTCCGCGCCAGCCGCCCGCCCCAGCCGCGCTTGAAACGATAGACGCCCCATAGCCCATCGCGCCGCGACTCGAAATGGGCCTCCAGTGCCGCCTCGTCCTCGTCCGGCACGCCCCATAGATCGTATTCGCAGCAGCCCTTGGATTTCGCCCAGCGGATCGCTTCCCACTGAAGCAGATAGGTCGGCATCCGGTTGCGCTCCGCGCCCGACGATGCGCCGTAGAAATACCAGGCGCGCCGGCCGAGGGCGAAGGCCATCAACGCGGCCAACGGTTGGCCGTCGTGCTCGGCCAGCAGCAATTCGCACAAGCCTTCCGGGTGAAACAGGGAGTAGGCTTTCTCGTAATACGCGGGCGAATGCACGCCGAAGTTGTCGCGCGTCCCGGTCGTCTGCATCAACCGATTGAACGTCGCAAGGTCGTTCGACGCGCGCACCGTCACGCCCTTCTTCTGCGCCAACCCGATGTTGTAGCGGCACTTCGCCTTCATCGCGGCCAGAATCGTTAGTTCGTCGCCGGAGATATCTACGATGATGGTGCGGCGCGGCTGGATGGGGTGGGGGGAGGGGAGGAAGGCGGATTGCAGGTTGTGGATTGCAGATTGCGGATTTGGAGTTTGAACTTTGGAGTTTGGAGTTACCAGGTCTGGCTCGATCTTGACAAAGGCGGCTCTGTGGGCGCGGCAGACGGCGTCGAGGGCCGGGAGGAGGCTGGCAAGGGAAGTCGGGTCCTTCCAATCCACCAGCGGGCCTTTAGGGATATAGGCGAATGTGCCGAGGCCGAGGGGCAGGGGACGAAAGAGGACGAGCGCGCCGGAGTCTCTCACGCGCACCGTCTCCACGTGCCAGCCGAAGGCGGCCTTCAACTCTCCCCAGGCCGAAGTCTGCAAGATGTGGCCGCCAGGGTGCGCGGCGACAAACGAGTCCCATTCATTGTTAAGGGTCACCTCACCAAGTTCAATTCGCGCAGAATTTCCAGAACCGGGCGCAAAGGTTGTTCCCATAGCCAATCCACCTTCAACCAGAAGCCGGGGACGACCTGCGAGTGATAAATGCCGTCCGCGTCCGGGGCGGTGTGGCGGTAGAGTCCGCCTTCGCCGAGGCGGTAAAACTCGGCCTGTCGCCGCACCGGATCGATCAGCCAGAACTCACGCACGCCGCCGGCCTCGTACTCGTAGAATTTTTCGCCCCGGTCCCGCGCCCCGCTTTCCGGCGAGACGATTTCGACGGCGAGGTCGGCCGGGCCGTCGAGGTAGGTTGCCTTCAGGCGGTCGAGGTGCTCAGAAGCGACGAAAAGCAAATCCGGTTCCCGCCCCGAGTCGGCCAACTTCATTTGGAAGGGGGCGCGCAACACTCGCCCGAGGGCGTGCGTTTCGACAAAAACGCGGAGCGCTGTTTCCAGCAGAGCGCCGATGTCCTGATGCGTGAGGGAAGCCGGTGAGGTCATAACGATTTCTCCATCCACCCATTCCGCATGGGTGTCTTCGTCGCACCAATCCAGAAATTCTTCGTAAGTCAATTTGTGGTCGGGCGGCGTTTGCGCCATCTGCCCGGCGTGTTCGATGGTGGGTTGCATAGTCACCTGCCCTCTCTGAGACACCGACTCACCAAAGTATACTACTGATCGCACCGCACACAAACGGCCTCAGGCCCACGGGCCCACGTTTGGCCTGTGACAATTCCGTGATAAAATCACGCCCGTGCCTCCCGCCCCCCGTTTGACCGCAAGCCGCCTCGCGCTGGCCCTCAGTTTCATTGTCACCTTGCTCGCCGCGCTGTGGGTCGGAAATTTTCTGACAACACAGGTTGCGCGCTTCCAGCACGTCGGACTGGATCACGACGAAGGCTCACACGCCGCGCCGGTCGTGCAAATCGCCGGTGATTTGAAAGCGCTCGACGCTGGCGGATTCTTGCGTGACAGCCTGGCGCAGACGTTTTATCCGTTCGGCTATTCGTGGCTGGCCGCGCCCGTCGTGATGGCCTTCGGCGCGACGACGCTGACCCTGCGGACGTTCAACGCGATCTTCCTGCTTCTCGCCGTCGGCCTCGGCTGGGCCATCGCCGCCGAACTTGCTCCGTCTCAACGCTGGCTGGCCGGACTCGTGACGGCAAGCCTCATGCTGACCTCGGCGCCACTCCTCGTCTACAGCGCGCACATCTACGTTGACACCGCCGGCCTGTTCTTCTCGCTCCTCGCTCTCTTCCTGTACACCCGCACGCTTCACGCTGCACGCTCGACGCCCCACGTCCTTGTCGGCCTCCTCGTCGGCTGGGCTTTTCTCATCAAATACCCCTTCGGCCTGTACCTTATCGCCGGCATCGCCGTCTCTGAACTGCTTCGCAATCGCGCGGCAAGGCGCTGGCTGCCGACGAAGGCGCAGTGGTTGATGGGCGGGACGGCGGCGGCGATTTTCGGGCTGTGGGTGATTCTGCCGGGCGTGTTCGCCGGCATGACCTCGTACGCCGGAGCGCACCCGCCGGACGCGCCACTGCTCGCGCTCGACAGCCTGCTTTACTACCCGCGCATTTTGATCGCGCAATTCAGCCTCGCGCCGATCCTCGGATGGCTGGTGATTGCCGGCGCGGCCACCGCCCTCTTCGACGCGCGTGACGAGCGCCTGCGCGCGTGGGCTATCTATCTGTGGGTCGGGATGTTGATATTGTACTTTCGACGCGCGCTCGAACCGCGTTTCGCTCTGCCGGTTCTGCCGGCGGCGTTCGTCGTGGCCGGGCCGCTGGCGTCGCGCATCTGGGATAACGTCGCCAGGGCGTTGATCAGCCGCGAGGCCGGGACGAAGGCCGAGCGCCGGATCGTTTTCTCCTTCGGCGCGTGGCTACAAGTGGAATTTGAGTTGAAGGTGCGAAGGCTGTGGGCGGAGAGCGGGCTGGGGCGTGTCATCTCGATCGTCGCCGTCGCGATCGTCGTCGCGGGGCTGGGGCGTGAGGCCGCGCTAGCGTGGTCGCGGCGCGTCGCGACGTATCCGATCCTGCTTCCGTTGACGTACCGCACCGACGCGCTGGCGATCGACTCGCCGGAGGGCAGTGTGGTGACGGCGGCGCGGGAAGGCGAGCCGGCGCTGTACGATTACATCGCCTCGCACGTCGGCGCGTCACCGCGCCTCGCGCTCTTCTACGGCTGGATCGAATTGAGCGAACCAGCGCTCCGCTGGGAGCTCGCCCGCCGCGCGTGGCCTGCTGGCCGGCCGCAGGACGTGGCGACTACGGGCTTCTATCACGTCGAAGCCTCGCCGGAGTCAATCGAGTCGGCGAAAAAGTCGGTGAGCCAATTCCGGCCCGATTACGTTGTGGTTTACTCGGACGCGCGATACGGCGGGCCGCACATGGAATTCAATCAGTACGCGCGCCCGATGCGCGACGACCTGCAACTGGTCGCCACGCAAGTCTTCACGCCGACGGTGATTGAAGATGACAGCCTGGTCGAGTGGCTTTTCGACAACCGGCCGCTCACCGCCGACGACATCAGCGGCAGGCTGAAGGGTCACACGAAACCGTGGCCGCACTACGTGGATATTTTTCGCTATCAACAGGGCGCGTTTGCGGCTGACCCTCTGCCGGATCTCGTGGGCCTGCTCGACACGCCGGAGAGTGGACGCTCGTACCTCGTGCCCCCCATGCAAACGCCGGTCGGCGCTGACTTCGGCGACGAGGTGAAGTTGCTCGGCTATGATTTGACTCGAACAGGGCGGGTGGCGACGTTCACGTTCTACTGGAAGACGAAGCGGTGGATGCGCGAGCCGTACCACGTTTTCGTCCACGTCCTCGGCGCGGACGGCTCGACGGTGGTTGCCGGGAGCGACATCGAGCCGCGCGGAAACGGCGGTTACCCGATGACGTGGTGGGCTCCGGGCGAAGTGGTGAGCGACACGGTGACGCTCGACCTGTCGGCGACGCCGGCCGGCGAATATCGCGTGGGGACGGGCCTGTATGAGTTCAATTCGGGAGCGCGCCTGCCGGCCCGGCCGGCGGACGGCGCGGAGATCGCGGACGGTTGGCTGCCGATCATCGAAAAATTCATCGTCCCGTAAGCCGGATTTTGACTAAGGCTATGACTCATGGTAATATTGGCGAAGTTTGTCACAAACGGCCAGCGTAGTCTGGAGGCTTCATGCTGAACGAATGGCTATTCATTGGTATTTTCCTAGTCATCGGTATCGTCTTTCCCGGCGCGCCGATTTTCTTCACCAGATTTCTTGCTCCCCACAAACCCAACCCCGCCAAACTTGAAACTTACGAGTGCGGTATGGAAACCGTGGGCGACACGTGGGT
>JACQED010000295.1 GCA_016200785.1 Chloroflexota bacterium | reverse complement strand
AGAGGATTGCTCGAACGTCACGACGTCGATCTGTGGCTCACCTTCGTGCGCGAAACCAGTCTGAGCAAAGACCCGGCCCTCGAATTGATCTATCCTTACGATCTCACCTGGCACTCGGCCTTCCTCGTCGGACGCGATGGCCAGGCCACCGCCATCGTCGGCCGCTACGACGCCGAAAACGTCAAACGCCTGAACGTTTACTCGCAGGTCATCGGCTACGACGAATCAATCGGCCCGGCGTTGACCGAGGCGATTCGTGGGATCGCTCCGGGGCGAGTCGCGCTCAACTTCTCCGAGAGCGATCCGGCGGCAGACGGACTCACTCACGGCATGAAACTCACGCTGGATCAGATTCTGGCCGAAGCCGGTGTGCCGTCGGATCGAGTCGTGAGCGCCGAGGGCGTGTTGGAGAGTCTGCGCGGGCAGAAGACGCTGAGCGAAGCCGCGCTTATCCGGCAGGCGATCGCCACCACCGAAAAACTATTCGCCGAAGTCGGCGCGCAGATTCGCCCCGGCGTCAGCGAACGCGCGCTGGCCGACTTCATGCATCGTCGCCTTGCGGAAATGGGGCTGGGCACGTCGTGGGATTGGGACTTCAACCCGATCGTCAACACCGGGCCGGAATCAGTGATGGGTCACGCGGGGCCGAGCGATCTCGTCGTGCGGTCCGGCCATCTCGTGCATCTCGATTTCGGCGTCAAGCAGGACAACTACTGCTCGGACATCCAGCGGATGTGGTACGTGCTGGACGAGGGGGAGAACGATGCGCCCGCCGACGTTCAGCGCGTTTGGAAGTTGGTGCGCGGCGCGTTGTCCGCCGGGGCCGAGGCGCTCAGGCCCGGCAAGCGCGGCTGGGAAGTCGATCAGGCCGCTCGACAGTATCTCATCGATCGCGGCCTTCCCGAATACAAGCACGCCTTCGGCCACAATGTGGGCCGCGTGGCGCACGACGGCGGCACGACGCTCGGCCCGCGTTGGGAGAGATATGGACAATCGCCTTATGGCATCATCGAGCCTGGCAGTGTCTACGCCGTCGAGCTCGGCGCGGAAGTGCCGGGCAAGGGCTGGATTTATCTTGAGGAGAACGTGCTCGTGACCGAGAACGGCCTCGAATGGTTGAGCACGCCGCAAACCGAGATCGTGCTGGTACGGACTTAAAGACTCGGCAGTTCGCAATTTTCAGCGGAGCGGGCTCCCACGCCCGCGAATCGGCGGCGTCGCGTGAGCGGCCGCCTCCGCTGGATTGCAGATTGTCACTTGGTACGAGGGCGGCACAGTTACTCACGACTTCCCAGGGAGGGCGAGACATGGTCAACCTTCCTCGACTTCACATCGTGCGCGGCCCCGACGAGGGGCGGGTGATCGAAATCAGTTCACCGCGATTCGTCATCGGCCGCGCGGCTGAGAATGACCTTCACGTGCCCAGTGAAAAGATTTCCCGCCAGCACGCGGAAATCGTCTGCGAGGCGGAGCGATACTTTCTGGCCGACCTGGCCAGCTTGAACGGCACGTTCCTCAACGGCGAACGGCTGGCGACTGACAGACGGCGGCTGAACAATGGCGACGAAATACAATTGGCCTCGGTCATGCTGTTGCGTTTTCAAGACCCGGCGACGACGCAGATGGACTTCCCCAGCCCGCTTCGCTCGCTCGGCCTGTGGGTTGACATCCCGCGCTACGAAGTGCACGTTCAGAACAAGACACTCGATCCTCCGCTGTCCGCGCAGTTGTTCAGCCTTCTGTCGCTCCTGTTCGAGCACCCGGGCGAGGTCGTGACGAAAGATCAGATCGCCGGCCACGTGTGGCCCGATGCGATGGGCGGCGTCACCGATCAGATGATCGATACGCTCGTCGCCCGCCTGCGCCGCCGCCTGGCTGAGGTCGCTCAGGACCACGAATACATCGTCACAATCCGCGGCAGGGGATTCAAGTTTGTGCAAAAGGCGTAAGGTTTGCCCCGACGCACACTCGGCGCTGGCCCCGGATTATCTTCCTCCGAAGCGACACCCGTACCGCAGTTCGCTTGTACATGCCAGTTGATTCTGATACTGTATAGGCGCAACTGCCCCGCGCCTTGCGCCAGTGCCCTCAGCGCACGGGGATGATTCTAAAGGGTGCCCCAAAATACCTACCGCGTCCTCTCATCGTCCATCTAATTCATGCCTCCAGTCGCAACCGGCAATGCAACGACAGTCCGAACGCCCTTCAACGCGCGGTCTCGTGCGGCGCGCGCCGCCGTCACTCTGGGCATGTTGTGTGCCTACGTAGTGGCCTTCTTCCCACTCTACTCTCTCACCGGAGGAGGTGTCACCGCGCTGGTCGCCGTGCCGCTTGTCGCGGCGGGGTGGCTTTGGGGATTGTGGGGCGGCCTGGTTGCCGGATTGTTCTCGTTTCCATTGAACGCTCTTCTCTTGAGTTTGGTCCAGCATTCCTCTGGGGGTTGGGACGCCATTATCCGTGACGGAGGCGGTCCGGGAGTGCTTGCGCTGGCGCTTCTTGGCATAGCGGTCGGGTGGATGCACGATCAGAGCGAACGAGCACTGAGGCAATTGGAGGAACGTCGGCGGGCCGCAGTAGTACTGATCGCGCCTGCGCGCCAGCAGGCTGTTGTGGCCGAACTGGGCCAGCGGGCGCTGGCCGGAACAGACGTAGCGCGCCTGATGAGCGAGGTGGTTGCGCTCGTCGCCCAGACTCTCGAAGTGGAGTATTGCGGGGTGATGGAAGTATTGCCGGACGGCAGCGCGGCGCTTCTGCGAGCGGGTGTAGGATGGAAAGAAGGCCTGGTGGGGCGCGCGACGATCAAATTGGAGGACGGCTCGGAGGCGGGCTATGCCCTGATCGCCGGCGAACCGGTGATCGTCGGAGACCTGTGCGCCGATACGCGATTTACTGGGTCGCCCTTGTTGCGCGAGCACGGTGTCGTCAGCGGCATGACCGTCAATGTCCCGGGGCAGGGGCGGCCCTTCGGCGTTTTGGGGGCGCACACCGCCCGAAGCCGGAGGTTCACTCAAGACGATGCTCATTTCCTGCAAGGGGTCGCCAACGTGCTGGCCTCGGCAATCGAACGCAATCAGCGCGAGCGCGAACTGGAAGCCATTGCGACCACCAGCGCCGCCCTGCGCGCCGCTCGTACCCGCGCCGAGATGCTGCCGATCATCCTCGATCAACTGCTCGTGTTGCTGAAGGCCGACGGGGCTGTGCTCGCCATGCGCGATCCGGCCACGGGCGAGACGGTGATCGAACTGGGAGGCGGCGAGTGGGCCAGAGCGCCCGGCGTGCGCCTGCCGCCGGGCGAAGGCGTGACCGGCCACGTCATTGCCACCGGCCAGCCTTATCTGATCAACGATATCGGGAGCGATCCGCGTTTTGCGCCTCCCGGCCCGGTGAACGACCGAATCGCCGTGGCCTGCGTCCCGTTCATCGCGCAGCAGCAAACCATCGGCGCACTGTGGCTGTCTCGCAAAAGCGACATCGCCACCGTCGAAGCACGGCTGTTGACTGCCATCGCCGACATTGGCGGCAACGCTATTCACCGCGCGGCGTTGCACGAGCAGACCGAAGAGCGCCTCCAGAGGCTGGCCGGTCTGCGCGCCATTGATACGGCCATCAGTTCCAGCCTCGACCTGCGTGTCACGCTCAACGTTCTGCTCGATCAGGTCATGGCTCAACTGCACCTCGACGCCGTCGCTATTCTGCTATTCAATCCACACACCCAGATGCTCGAATACGCCGCGGGGCGCGGCTTTCGCACAGCAGCCCTCCAAAATACCCGCACCGGGCTGGGCGAGGGATACGCCGGCCGGGCCGCGATGGAACGCCGCATCATTACCGTGCCCAACATGCTGAAGACCGGCGAACTGGGGCGGGCTCCCCATCTGGCGGGCGAAAGACTCATCGCCTACTATGGCGTGCCGCTCCTCGCCAAGGGCGAGGTCAAAGGTGTTTTGGAAGTCTTCCATCGCGCCCCGCTCAATCCCGACGCCGAGTGGCTGGATTTCCTGGAGGCGCTGGCCGGTCAGGCGGCGATCGCGATAGACAACGCCCAACTTTTCAACGGTCTGCAACGTTCAAACGCGGAACTGGCGATGGCCTACGAAGCCACGATTGAAGGCTGGTCCAGAGCGCTCGATCTTCGCGACGAAGAAACTGAAGGCCACACCCGGCGGGTTACCGAGATGACCCTGTCACTGGCCCGCGCCATGAACTTGAGCGAGGAAGATCTGGTGCACGTTCGCCGCGGCGCGTTGTTGCACGACATCGGCAAGATGGGTGTCCCCGACAGAATTCTATTCAAGCCCGGCCCGCTCACCGCCGACGAGTGGAAAATCATGCGTAAGCACCCGACGTTTGCGTATGAGATGCTCTTCCCCATCGGCCATTTGCGTCCGGCGCTGGACATACCTTATTGCCATCACGAGAAGTGGGACGGCACGGGCTACCCGCGCGGCTTGAAGGACGAACAGATCCCGCTCGCCGCGCGCATCTTCGCCGTGGTGGACGTGTGGGACGCCCTGCGCTCGGACCGCCCTTATCGCGAGGGTTGGCCGGAGGACCGGGTGCGCGAGCACGTTCGCTCGCTGGCAGGAACGCACTTTGACCCCGGCGTGGTGGCAGCGTTTCTGGAACTGATCGGAGATACGCGCTCGTAGCACCTACGGCCCGATCTCCTTCAACCTCTGTTCAGCCTGCTTGCGCCAGCCGGGGTCCGTCTCCAATTCGAGGACGTGCTTGTATTCCTCGGCGGCTTTGGAAAGTTCGCCTCGCGACTGGTAGATCAGCCCCCGGTTGTAGTGAGGCCGGGCGTAGTCCGGCCGGATCTCGATCGCCTGGCCGAAGTCGTCGAGGGCGTGGTTGTTATCGCGGGACGCGAAGTAGGCTACCCCGCGGAGGTTGTATGCCTCGGCGTTCTTCGCGTCGATTTCGATGACTTTGCTGAAATCGGCGATAGCCTTCTCGTATTCGCCGCGATTGAAGTAAACGATCCCCCGATTGTAGTACGCCGCCCCGTATGTCGGGTCGAGTTCGATGGCTTTGATATAGTCGGCGATGGCTTTTTCGTCGTCTTTCTTCTGGACGTAAACGTTCCCCCGATTCTGATACGCAAGGGCATACTTGGGATTGAGTTCGATGGCCTTGTCGTAATCGGCGATGGCCTTGTCGTACTCGCCCTTTTCTCGATACGCGTTCCCGCGATTGTTGTAGACGATAGCGTCGCCCGGCTTCAGTTCGACAGCCTTGTCGTATTGGGCGATGGCCTTGTCGAAGTCGTGCAGGTTGTAGTACGAAACACCCGCGTTGAAGTGGGCGTTGCTGTTTTGCGGATCCAACTCGGTCGTCTTGGCGAAGTCGGCGGCGGCCTTGTCGATTTGGCCCTGCTCGGCGTAGGCCAGCCCCCGGTTGTTGTAGGCGGCTGCGTAATTGGGATCGAGTTCGACCGCTTTGGTAAAATTCGCGATGGCCTTGTCAAGGTCGCGCAGATTGTAATAGGCCCAGCCCAGGTTGTTGAAGGCGGCGGTGTAGTCGGGCTGGAGTTCCACGACTTTGGCGAAGTCGGCGGCGGCCTTGTCGTAGTCGCGCCGGTCGCTGTAGACACTGCCCCGATTGTAGTAGGAGCGCGCGTTAGCCGGATCGAGTTCAATCGCTTTGGCGAAGTCGGCGATCGCCTTGTCGTACTCCTTGCGGCTGTAATAATCAGCGCCACGGCTGTTGTAAGCCCCGGCAAAGCGGGGATTAAGTTCGACGGCTTTGACGAAGTCGGCGATGGCCCGCTCTTGCTCGCCCAGCTTGTCGAAGACGATCCCCCGGTTGTAGTAGGCCTCTGCCGAGTCGGGTGTGAGTTCGATGACTTTGGTCAAATCGGCGATGGCCCGGTCGGCGTCTCCCTTGTCGGCGTAGACGATTCCGCGGTTGGTGTAAGCCGCGACGCTGGCCGGGCTGAGTTCGATGGCCTTGTCAAAATCGGCGATGGCCTCGTCGGGCTTGCCCAGATTGTAGTAGGCCAGCCCCCGGCTGGCGTATGTGGCCGGGTCCTCATGGCCTAACTGGAGCGCCTTGGTGAAGTCGGCGATGGCTTGATAATATTCGCGCAGGCCGGAGTAGGCCAGGCCTCGCTTGTTGTAGGCGATGGCATACCCGGGAGCCGAAGCGACGGCTTTGGCGTATTCGGCAACGGCCTGATCGTATTTGCCTTGCTTGAAAAGTTCGTCTCCCCGCGTAATCGCGTTGAGGGCGTCCATTGAGGCTTCGAGCGAGGCCACCGGCGTGATAGCGGGCGTCGGCGCCGGCGTCTTCTGGCCGGCACGCTGAATGTAGTCCATGAGCACTGGCAAGGCCGGGCCGCCGGCCACCGCCAGGATCACGCCGACCAACAAGACAATGCGCAGAATCCGACCGGCTCGCGATTCGGTTTTCATGCTCACTTTCCCTGCGCCACCTGTAACCGGCACCACGCATACAGCGCGTCGTAGACTTCGAACTGATGCGCGAGGTTTTCCACATCTTCGGGGAAGCGCAGGCTGTAGCCCGTGGCAATGGCCTCCAGCCCGCGCGCCAGCGGATCGGTGTCGATGTCTTCGGCAACGTCGGCGGCATGGACTCGTGATGTCCGAGTTCCACGCCGGGCGCGTCAAACGGGATCGCGCCGGCCTCGGCGGCCACTTTGTCCACCTGATTCTTTGGGACGTAGAGGAACTCGGCCTCGTTGTCAACAAAGCGCGTGATCAGCCACGGGCAGGCCACGCGGTCAACGTGAACGTGTGAACGGGTGATCCATTTCATGGGGTGTTTCCTTTCAAACTCGTGAAACGTGAAGCGTGAAAAGCGATCTGCGGATCACGAATCGCGTTTCGCCTCTTCCGGCGGCCTGTGTGAGCGAAAACTTCGATACAGGCTCAAATCATAAACGATCTTCAGGCCGCCGGCCAGAAAGAAGGGGACGCTCATCAACGCCGCGCTCGCCAGCATCGGGCCGACGAAGACCGGCGCGAGCGATGCGCCGATCGTCCGGGCAATGCCGGTGACGCCCGCCGCCGCCGAACGCTCGTCCGGAGCGACCACAGCCAACGTGTAGGATTGGCGCGTGGGCACGTCCATCTGCGAGATGCTGAAGCGCACCAGCAGGACGGCAATCGCCAGCGGCAGGTTCGGCATGAGGGGAACGAGCATCAGCAGAATGTTCGACGGGATGTGCGTGAAGTCCATCGTGTTGATCAGCCCGAAACGCTCGGCGACGCGGGCGGCGGTCAGCGCCGAGAGGCCGGCGAGGACGTTCGCGCCGAAGAAGATGCCGCCCAGCGCGGCGGGTTGCGCCCCAAAGCGGACGTGAAACCAATAGGCCACGATGCTCTGGACGATGAAGCCGCCGGCGAAGGCGTCCAACGAAAATAAAGCGGCCAGCCTGAAAACGACGCCGCGCGAACGGTGCAGG
>JACQED010000294.1 GCA_016200785.1 Chloroflexota bacterium | reverse complement strand
GCGAAGGATTTAGTCAGGATCAGATGGGTGCATCGAGGGAGGGTGGAGTTGGTCTGACTCATAACTCAATCGGTTTCTCCAACGTCTCCACCAGCAACTTCACCGCCCACTGCACGTCGCGGAAGTCCACCGTCTCCGAAGGCGTATGAATGTGGCGGCACGGGATCGAGATACACCCGGCGGGAACGCCGCCGCGCGCCAACTGCATCGCCGCCGCGTCGGTGGTGCCGGACTCCAGCACTTCGAGTTGATACGGAATCTTTGCCTCCTGCGCGCGCTTGACGAGCAGATTCTTGATGCGCGGATCGGCCAGCATGCCGCTGTCGCGCACTTTGATGGCCGGGCCTCTGCCCAGCGCCACTTCCATCTTGACGCCCTTCGGCGTGTCGCCGGTTCGCGTCACGTCCACCGCGATGCCCAGGTCAGGCTCCAAGCCGAAGGCCGACACACCCGCGCCGCGCAGGCCCACCTCCTCCTGCACGCTGAAGACGAAGGCGACCTCGTGCGGTGTGCGCTTGAGCGCCCTGAGCGCCTCGATCAGGATCGCGCATCCAATGCGGTCGTCCATCGTCTTGGCGATCAGCCGGTCGCCGTGCTCCTCGAAAGCGCGCACGAAGCCGGCCGCGTCGCCCACTTTCACCGGACAGTCGTCGTGGCTCGTCGCGCCCACGTCAATAAATAGCTGCTCGAACGTCGGCACGCGCGAGTTGTCGTCACGCTTCTCGATGCCGATGACGCCGGTCACGCCGTTGGCGAAGCGCACCCGGCCTCCGAGGCAGGTGAGCGTCCCCACGCCGCCGATCGGCGTGAAGCGGCAGAAGCCCTTCTCGTCCACGTAGTTCACCATCACGCCGATCTCATCCATGTGCGCCGAGAGCATCACCTTTTTTCCGCTCTTGGCCTTCGAGCGCAGCCCGGCGATCAGGTTGCCCAACGGGTCAACCGAGATGTAATCCGGCACGCCTTTGATCTCGGCGCGGATCAAATCGCGCAGGTGATCTTCGTAGCCGGAAGGGCCGTAGGCCTCGACGAGTTTCTTGATCAGTGGCTTCATCGCTATCTATCCTTTGCGCTTGAACACCGCTGGCGTCAGCCGGTCGAGCGCGGCGCGCACCAGCGTAATTTCGTTGCAGAAGTCGGCCTGGCTCATCATGGCGATGGGCGCATGCAGGTAGCGGCAGGGCACGGAGACGACGACCGAAGGCACGCCGCCGCGCGCCAAATGAATCGCCCCGGCGTCGGTGCCGCCGATGCCCGGCTGTTTGAACTGATACGGCAGGCGCAGTGACTCGGCGGTGGCGATCATGTGATCCACCAGCCGCCGGTCGGTGATGGCCGTGCGATCCATCACGGTGATCGCCGGGCCATTGCCCAGCAGAGTGCCGGGGCTAACGTCGTCCTCTTTGGGCAGGTCGTCGCAGATCGTCGTTTCGAGAATGAAGGCGGCGATCGGATCGATGGCGTGCGCCGCAACCCGCGCGCCGCGCAGGCCGATCTCCTCTTGAACGGTAAAGGCCGCGTGCAGGTCGAAGACGAACGGCTTGCCGATCAGGATTTCGATCAACGCGGCGCATCCGGCGCGATCGTCGAGCGCTTTGCCGCGAACCACGTTGCCGATCCGGGCGAACGACGGCGTGAAGGTCGCCCGGTCGCCCGGCTTGACTCTGCGGCCCGCCGACTCTTTGCTGTTCGCGCCGATGTCAATGCGCATCGAGTCCATCTTGACGACCTGCTCCGCTTCCGGCCCTTTGAGCAGATGCACCGGCTTCGCGCCGATGACGCCGGGGATGCGATCCGCGCCGACGACGACCGGCTTGCCCAATAGCACCCGGTCGTCCAAACCGCCGACCGGCTCGAACTTGAGTGTGCCGTCGGAATCGATCCCGACGATCATCAGGCCGACCTCGTCCATGTGCGCCGCGACCATCATGCGCGCCACGCCCCGGCCGGTTCCCTTCTTGACCGCGATCACGTTGCCCAACGTGTCGGCGCGAATTTCGTCAACGTGATCCTTGACAGCCTCGATCACGATCTTGCGCACGGCGCCCTCGTCGCCCGAGACGCCGATCGCTTCGCACAAGGCTCTGAGGCGGTCCATCACGTCCGCGGCGATGATCGGCGCGGCGGCGACCGGCGGCGCTTTCGCGTCTTTGCGCGCCGATGGCTTCGGCGCGGACTTGGCCGGCCGCCGCGCGGGCCTGGCCGGGCGGCGCGGGTTCTTCGCTGGCTTGCGAGATTTACCTGAAGGCATAAGTCAGTCCCACTTTACAGTGTCCAGGAAATTTCCGTCCAGTCCGGCGAGGAACTCCGCGACCAATCGCCCGGTGCGCGAAACATCCTTGATCGACACGACCTCGACCGGGGTGTGCATATTGCGGAGCGGAATCCCGACGACCGAAGCCGGGATGCCGGCGCGCGTGACCTGAATGGCGTAGGCGTCGGTGCCGGAGTGCCGGGGTATCACTTCGACGCGATACGGGATCTCGAATCGCGTCGCGGTGTCGGCCAAAGCTTTGTGAAGTTTGGGATGGATGTTCGGGCCGAGGCCGATCGTCGGGCCATCGCCGAGCGAGAACGTCTTGTGCTCCGGCAGGCCGGGCGCGGAGGCCCACGTGACGTCGATCACCACTGCGAGGTCGGGTTGAATCTCGAATGCCGCAGTGTATGCGCCGCCCAGGTTCTCTTCCTCCTGCGCGGTCGCGACGGCGATCACGTCCCACTCGTGTTTGCGATCCTGCAAGGCTTCCAGCGCCACGCTGACTGCGGCCACCGAGGCGCGGTTGTCGAGCGACTTGGCGACGAGATAATCGCCCTGCATCTCGAACGGTGGCTGGGCGAACGAGATCAAATCACCGACGCGCACCAGCCGCGCCACCTCGTCGGCGGGCAGGCCGGGGTCTACGAAAAGTTGATCGAGCGGGATCACTTTGTCCTTTTCGGCGGCGGTAAGAATGTGGGGCGGGCGCGAGCCGACGACGGCGGGCAGCGGCTCCCTGGCGTTGGCCGCGTGAACCAGCACCGGCTGGCCGAGCATCACACGGGCGTCAACGCCGCCGATCTCGGTAATCCGCAGGAACGCGCCATCCACTTTCGTCACCATCATCCCGATCGCGTCCATATGCGCGGCGATCATCGCCTTGCGGCGCGGAGCCGGGCCGGAGCCGGTCTTCGTCGCCCACAGGCTGCCGAATTTGTCAACGCGGATTAAGTTCGTCAGCGGCTCCCAGGCCGCGCGCACCATTTCGCGGATGGGCGCTTCGTAGGCCGAGAGGCCGGGGGCGGCGCAGAGTTCTTTCAGGTGAGCGAGTACGTCCATAGCATTCCTTCTACGGGGGGCAAACCACCGGCGTGGGCGCGGCGGCAGTGGCAGTTGACGCGCATTCGGCCGGCGAGAGCGTGTTGGTTGCCGTCGGCGTTGCTGTTGATGTTGAGGTCGGCGTCGCCGTTGGCGTCGCGCTGGGTGTCGGCGATGAGGCTGTGGCCGTCTGATTTGCCGCAGCCGTCGCCGTTTGGCCGGCCACGGCGGTCTGCGCGGCGAGCGTGCCGCCGATGGCCGTCCCGACGGCCGCCTGAGTCTGTGTCTGCCTCACGATGGCTGTCTGTGTTCCGGCCACGCCGGTGGCGATGATGTCGAAGGTCCCGGTCGGCGTGAAGGCGGAAGTGACGGTCAGCGAAGCCGTGGGCGTCCTCGACGGTGTCACCGTCGGGGTTTTGGTCGGCGGGATGAACTGGGTCGGCGTGGGCTGAAGGGTGGCCGTGGACGGGCCGGGCGTAGCCGACGGCCCCGCTGTGTCCGATACGGCAGGGGTGAGGGTGGGAACAGTCGTGGCGGTGGCCTCCTGGCTCGGCGTGGCCGGCAGGGTCGGCGTGACCCGCTGATTGCGCGGGGGCGCGAAGGTCAACGCCACAAAACCCAGGCAGTAGAAGGGCAGGGTGGCGACGATGATTCCCGTGAGAATGGCGTAGAGGCGGCGGGAGCGTCTTTCCGCCTCGGTAATCGTTGACATTGCGATTAGAACCCCTGTGCGAGCCGAGTTGGCCCTCTGTTCGGCCCGCTTCCGGCGTAACGACGGCGCATGATAGCACGGCGAGGGGAAAAGGGCAATTCTGGAACTTGCATCATCCACGAACAATTGACCGGGTAGCGGGGGTATATAATGAGTCGCCGACCGCGAAGATTCTGGGTAAGCGTTCAGGTCACGCGGCCCTTTCTAACCACCACCCCCGCAACAACACGGGGGCAGGCGACACAAAGACACCAAGTTTCACGACGCTTTCTTTGTGTCCTTCGTGTCTTCGTGCCTTCGTGGTAAAGGTCTGGCGGC
>JACQED010000293.1 GCA_016200785.1 Chloroflexota bacterium | reverse complement strand
AACGGGATGACTTGGACGAACGTTTCGAACGCATGGGACTGCCTCCAAAAAAGAGACCCTGGGTATCCCAAGTCTCTCTCATGGACAGTCCTGTGATTTGTTCCCTAAAACCACATACCAGGGACGCAAACCCGCGAGGGGGAGCAAATCCCTCCTTGTGAGGATCGCCGGGCCTCCGAAGACTTCGGCCAGTCGGGGCATGCCCCAGTTCAGATCGAAGGCTGCAACTCGCCTTCGTTAAGTTGGAATTGCTTTCTTTAGAGCGTGCGCCGCCAGGCGGCGGGGCGCTGGTCAGCAACACCGCGGTGAATGTGTTCCTGAGCCTCCTTGTGGGAGTACGGCCGCTCCGAGTACTCCGCGGCCTAGGGCACCGCCCGTCAAGCCACGAAAGATCGGGGCATCCGAAGTCGTTGCGGCGCCGCTTACAGCCAATCGTCGAGGACGCCGGCGGCACGCAGGCGCTGGCGCAGCCGGGTCAGCCGGACGCGCAGCGCAACGGCGCTCAGACTTAGTGCGGCGGCGCTTTCCGCCAGGCTGTACCCTTCGAGCCGCATTTCCAGCAGGCGGCGCTCCGCATCCTTCAAGTTCCGGCACAGGTGCTCGACCTGATCGCGAAACTGCGCCGCCTCGGCCGGGTCGTCGTGGGGCTGGCTCAAGGCGGTGAGCACGTTGCCCAGGTCGGCGGTCGCTGTGGCTTGCCCGGGCGCGGCAGCTAGCCCGCTCAGGCGTTGCTGGCGCTG
This sequence comes from Chloroflexota bacterium, assembly GCA_016200785.1. Lineage (GTDB taxonomy): Bacteria > Chloroflexota > Anaerolineae > Anaerolineales > JACQED01 > JACQED01. Next base: position 9,136 of record JACQED010000293.1, on the reverse strand, counting down.
CAAGCGGCGCCAATGCCGGGCCACCTTGCGCCGCACCAGCGTAATCGCCAAGGCCAGCAAGCTCTCGGGAGTATCCAGGGCAAACTTCTGGTCGCGCAGACCCAAGAGCAGGCTTTTGTGGACCGACTGGACCAAATCGACGGAATCGAGGTAGGGGCGCAAGGCCGGTCCCAACAACACGCGGGCCACCAGCCGGAGTTTCGGTTCATATTCGCGCGTCAGCCGGTCCAGCGCCTCCCGGTCGCCGTCGCGAGCGCGCGCCAGTAGACTTGTGAATTGGCCGGCGATCTCCGGCATGAGCATTCCTTCCACGCGCCGATAGCGCGGCCAAGCGATGGGTTCTCCTCAGTGTAGCGGCCGGGCTCGGCGGGCACAAGCCGGCGTGAGCCGCTCCGTCCCGCTCACCGCTCGCCGGCGGCGCAAATGTTTTTTTCGTGCATTGGTAACAGAATCGCCTCGCCGGGGCATTACTTGGTAGAGCGCGTGCGCCGTCGGCCCGCCGACAACCACCGCGCTGCTATGAGGTTCTGTCGTTTTTTTCTAACGAGGTCCAAAGCATGAAGTCGCATCGCCAGTCTCACCCTTGGGCACGCACCGCTTTTCGTCCCCGCTTGGAGTGTCTCGAAACCCGCGACTGCCCGAGTTGCACGGTCTTTCAGAAGGGCGATACGCTCCTCATCCTGGGCGACCGCGAGGCCAACCAAATCGCCATCGCCGACACCCGCGAAGGCGGCATTAAAGTCATCTGTGAAGGCGGCACACCGCTCGAGTTCACTGGCGTCCAGCGAATCGACCTCAAGATGTTCGCAGGTGACGATCAAGTCACGGCCGATTTTGTCGCGCCGCCTGACAACTTCGCGTTCAGTGCCGACCTGGGCGCCGGCAATGACCGCCTGACCATTCGCGGCTTTGATCCGCAGCCGGATCCCCCACCGCGGCGCGTCTTCTTCGACATTGTCGCAGGCACGGGCGACGATGAGATCACGGCCACATTCGCGGATCCCCCGGAGCCCACCTTGCACTTCCGCGCCGATTTGGGCGCCGGCGACGACGAGATCAAGGTCGGATTTTTCATTCCGCCGGTCGATCCGAGTGTGCCGGGTGGCGGCGCCGTGGGAGACCCGCACGTTCACCTGGATGTGCTGGGCCGGCAAGGGAACGACCGCATGGGGCTGGCGATGGACGAGGGCCCCGAAGAGCGATCGCTCGCTTTCAACGCCGATTTGGACGCGACCTTTGATGGCGGCGCCGGCGACGATGAGTTCATGATGAACCTGGGCAACGTCGCGCTCAACGGCCAGTTCATGATGTCCACGGACGGCGGGGCCGGCGACGACGCGTTCATGATGAATCTGGGCAACGTCGCGCTCGACGGCGCCTTCATGATGCATACGGATGGCGGGGCCGGAAACGACGTGGTTAGTGCCCACATCAACCAGATCAATTACGTCGGCCCGGCCACATTCACCGCCGATGTCCGTGGGGGCGCCGGCGACGACGTCCTCGACGTGGAATCCGCCGATCCGACCGGCGAGCAGTACGGCCCGACCGGCCGGGCGCACTTGAACCTCATGGTGGCCGGCGGCGCAGGCCAGGATCAGATCCACGTGCTTGCCGGCCAACGAAATCACGAGGCCGATCCCGAATTGCGCCTGGCCTGGAATCTTGCGGTTACCGGCGACGCGGGCGACGACCAGATCGACGCGTCCGTGAACGGCCTGGAGAACCAGGGGGGCTTCGCGATGGAAGTACGGGGCGGTGCGGGCAACGACCAGTTGAAAGTCGGTGCCGGCGACCCCTGCAATTTCCCCGCCAGCGAGATGGTGCTGAAACTGCTTGGTGACGCTGGCGACGACTTGATCGAGGCCTCGGTGACGGGCCTAGAGAACATGGGCGGCCGGTTCGCCTTGGAAGCTCGCGGCGGGGCCGGCAACGACCAGTTGAAAGTCGGCATCGGCGGCCCCTGCAATTTCCCCGCCAGCGAAATGGTGCTGAATCTGCTTGGCGACGCGGGGGACGACCTGATCGACGCGTCCGTGAACGACCTGGAGAACCAGGGCCGGTTCGCGATGGAAGTCCGGGGCGGGGCCGGCAACGACCATATGATCGTCGGCGCGGGCTGCCCTTGCAATTTCCCTGCCAGCGAGACGGCATTCGGACTCTTTGGGGAGGCCGGCGACGACCGGATGACCCTTCGGGTCGATTGTGCGGACGAGAGGGAGGGCGGGTCGGCCCAGATCCAGGGCGCGATGCGGCTGAAACTGGACGGCGGCGCCGGCAACGACGCGGCGGCCCTCGATATGGCCACCCTGGATGTCCACGGGACGCTGGTGGCGGATTTCGAAGGCGGCGCCGGAGCCGACGAGTTTATGATGAATATCGCCCACGACGTTCGCGTGTTCGGCCTCTTGGACGTGAGCGCACGCGGCGGGGCCGGCAACGACGTCATCGGGGCGCTAGGTGGCCCGTGTGATCTGCCGGAGGGGCGTTCGCTCTTCCTGTTCGACGGCGAGGCGGGCAATGACCGCATCGCGTTCGAGGTCGAGCAGGACGAGGACGACGCGGGCGTCTTGGGCGTCATCCTTCGCGGCGGAGCGGGCGACGACGACCTGACTCTGGAGCATCGGGGCGCCGCCCCGGACAGCATCTTCGCGGGTGTGGTGGACGGCGGCCGCGGCCACGATGTCGCCCACGTGACGCGGGATATCTTCGTGCTCGATTGCGAGGAGATCGAATATTTCGGCGGCGGGCGGTGAGGACGCAAAGCGCTCCACCTTGTGGCGGTGCTTCGCCGCTGGTACGCTGGCAACGGTAGTGCATCGTGGTTTTCCGCCTTCAACAGGATCAGCCTCCAAAAGGATCAGCCTCCAAAAGGATCACCGCATGGTTCGCGACGGTCGCGCCGGGCTGGTAGTCGAAGACGAGTTGCGGCAGGTGTGCGCCGATCTGGAGCGCCGCCTGTGCGCCGGCGAAGCGTCCAGCGCCGAGGCCGTGTTCGCGTCGCGGCACGAGCTCAAGAGCGACGCCGACGCCGCGCTCGAAGTGATCTACACCGAGTTCGTGGCCCGAGAGGCCCTGGGCCAGCGGCCGACGCCCGAAGAGTTCTGCGCGCGATTCCCCCAGTGGCGAGACGGCCTGGAGCAATTGTTTCAGATTCACGGGGCGGTCGGCGTCGGCAGCGTCGTCGATCCGGCCGGTCCGTCCGGCACGCCATTCCCCGACACGGTGCGCTTGCGGAATTTGATCGGCCCGGGCCGGAACGGGGCGCCGCGCCCAGTCGGTAGCCGCGTCGGTAGCCAAGTCGGTAGCCGCATCGGAAACTATGAACTCCTCGCCGAAGTCGGTCGCGGCGGCATGGGGGTGGTCTACAAGGCCCGGCAAGAGGGGCTGAACCGTCTGGTGGCGCTGAAGATGATTCTGACGGGCGCCGACTCTGGGCCACAGGAGCGGGCCCGCTTTCGCGCCGAGGCCGAGGCCGCCGCCCGCCTGCAACACCCCAACATCGTCCACATCCACGAGGTTGGCGAGCACGACGGCCGGCCGTTCCTGTCGCTCGAATTCGTGGACGGCGGCAACCTGGAGGCAGCGCTCACGGGCGCACCCTGGCCAGCTGCCGACGCGGCCCGGCTGATCGAGACCTTGGCAAAGGCGATGCACCACGCCCATCAGCAAGGCATCGTGCACCGGGACTTGAAGCCGGCCAACATCCTCCTTTCGTCAGTTGTCGGTAGTCCGTTGTCCGTTGCAAAAAAGCCGGGACAGCTGACAACTGACCACGGACAACTGACTCCCAAGATCACCGACTTCGGCCTGGCCCGGCGCATGTCCTCGGCGAGCCTGGGCGGCGCGGCCGCGCCGGAACTCACCGCCGCCGGCGCCATCCTGGGCACGCCTGCCTACATGGCCCCGGAGCAGGCCGCGGGCGATGCCCAAAAGGTCGGCCCGGCCGCCGACGTCTATGCGCTCGGAGCGATGCTCTACGAACTGCTGACAGGCCGGCCGCCGTTTCAGGGCGTCAGTGTCTTGGAGACGCTGGAGCAAGTCCGGACCCGGGAACCACTGCCGCCAAGCCGCTCACGGCCGGATTTGCCCCGCGACGCCGAAACGATCTGTCTAAAATGTCTGCGCAAAGAAGCCGGCCAGCGCTATGGCAGCGCCAAGGACCTGGCCGACGACCTGGGGCGCTTCCTCCGCGGTGAGCCGATCCGCGCCCGGCCGACGCCGGCTTGGGAGAAAGCGTGGAAGTGGGCCAAGCGCCGCCCGGCAGTCGCGGGACTGCTCGCGGCCCTCGTCTTAATGACGATCATCGGCCTGGCCGGCGTTACGATTCTGTGGCGGCAAACGGCGGCGGCGCTGCACACGGCCCAAACGGATCGGGACGACAAGGAAGCTGCCTTGGCCGCCAATTTGATCGCCCTGGCTCACCGTGACTGGGTGGCCAACGACGTCGATGCGGCCCGCCGCCATCTTGACGAGTGTCCAGAGCCCTTTCGCGGTCCGGAGTGGCGCTACCTCGACCGCGCCTGCCATTCCTGTCTGTTCGTCTTGGGGAACTCGCAAGCGTCCGATAGTGTCCGCTCCGTGGCTTGGAGCCCTACTGGCCGCTACCTGGCCGCCAACCACGACCTCCGCACGGTGAAAGTTTGGGACCCGGCAACCGGGCGCGAACGCTTTACGCTCACGGGACACGCCCAGAGGATTGCCAAACTGGCGTTTGACCCGGATGGCCGTGTGGTGTCGGTGAGTTGGCCGTCAGCGCTCGATGCACGCAACCGGAGCGTCCCAAGAAACGTGCAGGTGAAGTGCTGGGAACTGGAAAATGGCCGAGAGGTCAGCGGCTTCAGCACGCCGTTGACCATGAGCCATGGCATGCTGAGCGCTGACGGCCGCCGTCTTGCCGTCGCCGGCCTCGGTAAGCTCACACTGGTAGACATCCCCGGGGGACCAACACAAACGACCATTTCCGAGCTGCCCGTCTCCATTAATAATTCGCTGACTCTGAGTGCCGACGGGCGCCTACTCGCGTGGTGGTCGGAATTGAAAGCCGTTCACGTTTGGGACACGGCAGCCCAGGCAGCGGTGGGCCAAGTGCTTCCCGCGCTAAACCTCCGCTGTCTCGTCTTTAGCCGCGGTGGCAGCCAACTCGCCATGGGAGGACACGAAACCGTCAGGGAAAACGGGGTCGTAAAAGTCTGGGACTTTCGGAACGGCCGGGAACCGGTGACGCTGCGCGGGCATGCCAATCCGATTACGTGTGCGGATTTCAGCCCGGATGGCCGTCGCCTCGCCACGGGCAGCAACGACAAGACGGTGATAGTATGGGACCTCGATACGGGAAATCAGCTATTCACTTTGCGGGGCCACTCCAGTTCAGTCTGGACCGTGGCATTCAGTCCCGACGGCACGCGGCTCGCCTCAGGCGGCAGTGACGGGCTCGTGCGCATTTGGGACGTGCAGGCGCTCGCTGACGTCCGCTAGCCGCAGCAACCGATCTCCTGTGCAAGTCTGGCGAGCGTCAGAGCGTCAGCCCGACGTGGACGTGTCTCCAGGTTGGAGCCGGATCATTCCGGCGTGGCGTCGGGCGCATGTCGCGCCCACGTCGGGCTGACGCCCTGACGCTCGCCTCGTTCCGGATACAATCCCGCCATGGATCGTCACTGGCTACTCACCAACACTTGCTACGGTACTTGGCTTCCCGGCTCTGAGCGTGGTTTCGTAGGCCGCGTTTGGGAACATCGGCCACTCGAACCGGCGGAGAAGCGCCGCGTCGTCCATAATGATCCCGGTACGCCATGCGATGAAAACATGCCCGCACTGCAACGGCAGTCGCGCGATCTGATGAAAGGGTCACCCATAATGCTGTCCTTGACGCATGCGGAGACGTTGCTCGCACAATTCCAGGAAACAGCAAGTTATCGGAAATGGACGATTCGAGCTGTCGCGATCATGTTCAACCACTTCCACATCGTCGTCGCAGTGCCTGGCGATCCGAATCCGTCGAAGGTGCTTGGCGATTTCAAAGCATGAGGAACGCGGGCGCTGACAAAGCAGTTTGGCGCGCCGTTGTCGGGAACGTGGTGGACCGAGCGTGGTTCGAAACGCAAACTTGCCACCGAGCAAGCGATCGCCGCCGCGATTGAGTATGTGCTGCACCAACAGCCGAATCCGCTGCTCACCTGGTGGCCGCCTGCAAGCGACCAGGCGAGCGTCGAGGCGTAAGCCCGACGTGTGCGCGAGGCGTAAGCCCGACGTGTGCGCGACGTGACGCAGTGAAAGACGCATCTCTCGCGGGCACCATGTTCACGTCGGGCTAACGCCCTGACGCTCGCCTTCCACTTCAAGAAACAGTTGCAATTGCCGCCCGTTGTCGGATAATTGGCGAAGCCATCATCTAAGAGGATTCGCCATGTTGTCCAAGGGTCCAGGCTTTGTGCCGCAGCCGCCGGAGCCGAAGGGCAATCCTCAGACGACGGACCCCCAACTCACCACTCAGGCGCCTTCAAAGACGCCGCCGATCACCCCGCCCCTCTCGCCCGTCACCCTGGACTTTCCATCGGGGAACGACGAACCCCCGCTGCCGCACTTTGGCCGCTACGAGCTTTTGGAGAAACTCGGCGGCGGCGGCATGGGGCTGGTGTTCCGGGCCGTGGACACGCAACTGCACCGGCAGGTGGCCCTCAAGACCATCCGCGAAGGCGTCTTCGCCGACGGCCAAGAGATTGGCCGCTTCCTCAACGAAGCGCATGCCATTGCCAAGCTGCACCATCCCAACATCATCTCCATCTACGACATCGGCAAAGAGCAAGGGCATCATTTTTTCACGATGCAATTGGCTTCCGGCGGCACCTTGAGCCAGCATCTCGACGACTTCGCCCACTCCGAACCGAAGCGCGCGGTGGCCTTGATGGAAAAGATCGCCCGGGCGGTCCAATGCGCCCACGAACGGCAGATTCTGCATCGCGATCTCAAGCCGGCCAACATCCTCCTCGATGAAAACGGCGAACCTTTGGTGAGCGATTTCGGGCTCGTCAAGTTCCTCGACCAGGATCAGGAGTTGACCCGCGCCGGCAAAGCGATGGGGACGCGGCCTTACATGTCGCCGGAGCAGCTTACGGGACTTAAGGAAAACATGTCGCCGGCCAGCGACATCTGGTCCTTGGGCGTCATTCTCTATGAGCTTCTGACCGAGCGACGCCCGTTCGTTTCACCCAGCGACGAGGAGCTGTCCAATCTCATCAAGAGCGCCGATCCGCCCAGCCCGCGCCAGCATCGCCGGCAACTTGATCGAGACCTTGAAACCATCGTCTTCAAGTGTCTGCGCAAGAACCCCGCCCAGCGCTACGCGACCGCCCAGCAACTTGCCGACGACTTGAAGTGTTGGCTCGAACAGCGGCCCATTCACGCCCGACCATTGTCTTGGCCGGAACGGTTCGGGCGCCGGCTCCTGGCTACTTCTTGTTTTTCAAACAGTCTGAAGCCGACCAGTGGGTTCGCGATATTCCCAAGCAGCTCAAAGCGGGCAAGGCAGTGACCTTGATCGGTCCGACGGGAGGGCCCAAGTGGAGCCGCTGGGCCAGGCCGACCTACACTGCCTTGCCCAAGGGTGAAAAGGGCAAGCCGTTCCGGATGGCGGGCTTTGATTTGATGTTGCTTGAACTCGTGCCTGATCCGGGAGTGGCAAGCTATCGCTTTCGGGCGGAGGTCAAGCACATCGATGGTCAGGTGCCATATCGGGTTGGCCTTTACTTTTCGCAAACCAAGCAGGCAACGACCGAGGACGACGCAAATTTGTTTCTGGAGTTGACCTATACGGACATGAATATCGAGAATCCAACGACCGGGAACAACATCGTTCGCGTGTTGGCCGATCTCGTGCGCGAGCCAGGACCGGGCGTTATCATCAATTTCTTTTCGGGCACGGCGCTTTTCTTCAAACACTCTCCCGATCTCAAGAAACCCTGGCGGCAACTTGCTGTTGAAGCGACCCAGGAAGGCTACCAAGTCTTTTGGGAAAACCAGCTCGTGGAGAAGTTGAGTTGGACCGAGTTGAATGAAACCGGGAAAGCCGGCCTCGATGGTACGATTGACTTTGGAAACGCCGTGAATCCCAGTCTTAATGCGTTGAGGACGGTGAACCCCGCCTATGGTCCCTTGCAAGGTCTTGGCCTCTACTGTAACGAATCGGTCGCGGAATTTCGCAACGTCATCTTGGAACCCATCCCCTCTAAGCAACCTTAGGAGCTACAGCCATGGCCGAATCGAATCCGACGGTGACCCTCACCAACCCGACGAGCAACAGCAACAACACCCTCAGCAATGGAAGCTTCACCTTCCAGGGCAACTGCGGATTCGTCAATGGCGTGTCCGTGACCCTGACGCGGTCGGGCGGCGGCGACAATAACGGCAGTGCCACGCTCAACGCCAACACTTGGTCGTGTACGCTCAACAACATCACCGCGGCATCGGGTTACTCCATCCGCGTATCGGGAAGCCCCGGTGGATCCGCGGTTGCGCAGAACGTGACATTTAGCTCTTGAGCGACGAATTCGCCCGCATGGAGGACGGGCAGCCTTGCCTGTCCTACGGGGGTGCCTCGACATCTTTTCACGCGTATGCAGGCATTCGTTCGCTCTATTTGTCGGCGACGGGAAGAGATCCGATCAACAACAAGCGAACAATCGCAAGAAGCGCCGATTGGAGGAGAAAAACCAAACGGCACAGCAACGTAGGACCGGTTTACAAACCGTGCGGTCGGACGCAGAACGGACTGCAAATCCGTCCTACGGGGTGCGAAGCCGTTGGAGCGTCGCCTGGGCCTCTTGAGTGGTTCGCGCGGACTGTGCGCCTTTGGCCAGCAACGCCAACACTTCGCGCGCATCCGTTGAAGCCAGCATTCCGAGGACTCGCACCGCTCGGTGCTGCCGGCGCCCTTCCGCGGTCTTCACCAGGCCCGAGTAATCCGTAAGGATCTTCTCCAGACGACGCTGCATTTCGAGCGACGGCTTGGCGGCCACTGCGGCGCGGATGGCGGCGAGGGCGAGGTCATCCAACTCGATCAGTCGCTTAGTAGCGGCTTCGCGCACTTTGAATTGATCGGAATCGAGGTCGGCGATCAAGCGGCGCAACTCGTCGGCAG
>JACQED010000013.1 GCA_016200785.1 Chloroflexota bacterium | reverse complement strand
CGTTCAGCCGGGCGACACCCTGTATCGGATCGCGCTCAAGTTCGGCGTGACGATGGACGCGATCATCAGGGCAAACAATCTCAAGAACGCGAATTTCATTTACATTGGGCAGAGGCTGGTTATCCCCGGCGTCAGCGGCGGGTCGAGTGGTGGCAGCACGGGCGGCACGACCGGCGGCACCTACATCGTCAAGCGCGGCGACACGCTGTACGGCATCTCCCGGCGCAACGGCATCACCGTTGACGCGCTCAAGGCGGCCAACGGACTCAGAACCAACATCATTTTCGTCGGGCAAAGGCTGGTCATCCCCGGATCGAGCGGGACGACGACCACGCCGTCCACCGGCGGCACGACGTCGCCGACAGCGGTTCCGCCCAGCGCGCCCGTGCCCGCGCCAAGTTCCAGCGGCGGCTTCGAGCTGGGCGGCCAGGTGGCCGCGTTCAGCCGGCCAGACCTGATGAAGTTCGCCGGGATGGCGTGGGTCAAACAGCAGATCCGCTGGGCGCCCGGCGCGGACCCAAATTCGGCGAAGGGGATGATCGACGGCGCGCACGGCCAGGGATTCAAGATTCTGATCTCCATCCTCGGGACGCCCTCGGCGATCTCCGGCGGCGCGAACTACGCCTCGTACGCCACGTTCGCCGGCGGCGTCGCCGCCCTCGGCGCAGACGCGATCGAGGTGTGGAACGAGATGAACATTGACCGCGAGTGGCCGGCCGGGCAGATCAGCGCGTCGTCCTACGTGAGTCTTCTACGGCAGGCATATACGCAGATCAAATCGCGCAACGCCGGCACGATGGTGATCAGCGGCGCGCCTGCGCCTACCGGCTTCTTCGGCGGGTGCAGTGGCGTGGGCTGTGACGACGCGCAGTACATCCAGCAGATGGTCGCGGCCGGCGGTTTGAGTTACGCGGACTGCGTGGGCCTGCACTACAACGAAGGCATCCTGCCGCCGTCGGCGCGCAGCGGTGACCCGCGCGGCAACCCGCTCCACTACACGCGCTACTACGGCACGATGAGCGATACGTACTGGAGCGCGATCGGCGGCAAGCGCAAGATGTGCTTCACCGAGATCGGCTACCTGACCGACGAGGGTTACCCCTCGCTCGAGTCCACCGCGCCGGGCTTCGTCTGGGCGACCGACGTGACGGTGGCGAATCAGGCGCAGTGGCTGGCCGACGCGTACACCATGTCGCGCGACAGCGGCCGATTCCGCATGATGATCGTGTTCAACGTTGACTTCACCCAGTACGGCGCAGACCCGCAAGCCGGATACGCGATCATCCGGCCCGGCGGCTCTTGCCCGGCGTGCGACTCCCTCCACAATGTGACGGGGGGGCGGTGATTGGAGGTCGGAGGTCAGAGGTCGGAAGTGGGATGTGGGAAAGCGCTCCGGTGACGGGGCGCTGTTTTTTCCGACGATGACGAAACTGACAAAGGCTGAGATCGCCGCGGCGCGGCAGGCGCGGTATCGGCGGCGGATGGACCTGCGCGTTGCGTCGTCGGCGGAGGCCGTCGAGTTCGTGAACGACGTCGGCTTCTGTTTCCTCTTTCCGATTCAGAACGTCGAGATGCCGTCGCTGTGGGACGCCATCGCCGGGCGCGTCGTCAAGACGACGAACAAGCATCACGGCTATGAGATCGAGCGGACGTGGGGCTGGAAGGACGACTCGCTCAACAAGAAGTGGTGGTTCTACGGCAAGTTGATTCGCGCCAAAGCCACGCTGGTCAGTCTCGACTTACTGCCGAATTTCTACGCGCTGAGTGAGAACTACGGCGACTACGAGCAAGATTATCTCGAAGAGTACCGCGCCGGGAGGCTCACGGCTGAGGCCAAAGCGATTTATGAGGCGCTGTTGAAACACGGCGCGCTCGACGCAGTGCGCCTGCGCCGGGAAGCGCACCTGACTTCGGAGGAGAGTCAGACCCGCTACAACAAAGCCCTGACCGAACTGCAGGCCGGGCTGAAAGTTCTGCCCGTCGGCGTGGCCGAGGCCGGCGCGTGGAACTACGCTTTCATCTACGAACTCTTGCCACGCTGGTTTCCGGACGTTCCTGAAAAGGCGCGTCACATCACCCGGGCCGAGGCCCGGCGCGCGATCCTCGATCAATATCTCCGCAACGCGATCGCGACGACCGTGCCAACAGCCGCGCGCGTCTTTGGTTGGCCGACAGCCGAGGCGCGGCAAACGGCTGAGGGCCTCGCCGAAGAAGGGCGAGTGATGCTCGACGTGAAAGTTGCGGGGCTGGGCGAGTTGCAGATAGTGACGAAGAAGAACGCTAACGCCAAGAAGCGAAGGCGCTAAGGAACTAATTGATTTCTTTGCGTCTTTGCGGCTTTGCGTTAGAATAGGATCGCGCCTTGATTCGGATCGGCATTGACATCGGCGGCACGTTCACCGACTTCGTCGTCTTCCACGCCGACTCGCAGACAGTGGAAACCTTCAAGCTGCCGTCAACGCCGCGCGATCCGGCGGAGGCCGTTCTGGCGGGCTTGACTCGTCTGTCGGAGTCAAGCCGACGGCGCATCGTTCACGGCTCGACCGTCGCCACCAACGCTCTGCTCGAACGCAAGGGCGCGCCCACCGCGCTCATTGCCACGCGCGGCTTCCGCGACATTCTGCAAATCGGCCGGCAGAACCGCCCTGCCCTCTACGACTTCTTCGCCGACCCGCCGCCTCCCCTCGTGCCCGAAGGCTGGCGGCTCGAAGTTGACGAACGTATTGACCATCGCGGCGAAGTTCTCCAGCCGCTCGACCCGACACAGATCGACTCGCTGATGCCCTTCTTGCAGGCTGAAGGTGTGACCTCGGTCGCCGTGAGCCTGCTTTTCTCTTTTCTGCGTCCGGAGCACGAGCAGGCTATCGCGGGCCGATTGCGCGAAGCGGGTTTCTTCGTCTCCGCCTCGCACGAAGTCCTTCCCGAATTCCGCGAATACGAACGAACCAGCACGACGGCCATCAACGCTTACGTTTCGCCGGTGATAGATCGCTATCTCGGCCGCCTCGAAGCGGCGCTCGACAGAGACGACCTCCGCATCATGCAGTCGAACGGCGGCAGCATCGGCGCGGGCGAGGCCCGGCGCAACGGCGCGCGCTGTATTCTCTCCGGGCCGGCGGGCGGCGCGGTGGGCGCGCGTTACGTGGCGCAAATGGCCCTCATCCCCCCTGCCTCCAGCGCGGGAGAGGGGTTGGGCGCTGCTTGCGCCCCGCTTTGCGGGGTGAGGGCCGGGGTCAGGGCCATCGCCTTCGACATGGGCGGCACGTCCACCGATGTCTCGCTGTGCGAAAATGATATTCGCGTCACGACCGAGGCGACGATCGGCGGCCTGCCGCTTCGACTCCCCGTGATTGACATTCACACCATCGGCGCGGGGGGTGGATCGATTGCGATGGTGGACGCGGGCGGAGCGCTTCGCGTCGGACCGCAGAGCGCCGGCGCAGACCCCGGCCCGGCATGTTACGGGCGCGGGGAACATCCGACGGTGACCGACGCCAACCTCGTGCTGGGCCGGCTCGTCGCCGAAAATTTCCTCGGCGGGCAGATGACGCTCGACGCCGATAGATCGTGGGGCGCGCTCTCCCGCCTCGGATCAGCCATCGGCCTCAGCCCGGTCGAAACTGCGCGGGGTGTGATCGAAGTGGTCAATGCGCATATGGAGCGCGCCCTGCGCGTGATCTCGGTGGAACGCGGCCACGACCCGCGCGACTTTACGCTCGTTTCCTTCGGCGGCGCGGGCGGCCTGCACGCCGCCGATCTCGCCCGGCGTTTGGGCATCCCTCGTGTGCTGATCCCGCCGCTTGCCGCGACTCTCTCCGCGTTCGGAATGCTCGCGGCAGACGTCATCAAAGACTACAGCCAGACCGTGATGCTTCCCGGTGACACGCCACTCGAAGCGTTGGCCGCTCGTCTGTCACCACTCGCCGAGCGCGGCATGGCCGAAGTGATGGCAGAGGGCGTCGCCCGCGACGACATTGTCGTCGAGCAATTCCTGGATATTCGGTATCGGGGGCAATCGTATGAGTTGACCGTGCCCTTCGGGCCGAGCGTCATGGCG
>JACQED010000274.1 GCA_016200785.1 Chloroflexota bacterium | reverse complement strand
GGTGACTCTATCATCGAAGGAAGGCAGTGCTGCACCGCAACTCGTGTTGGTGGTGGCTGCCGGCCCGCCGTAGACCCCCACCAACAAATTGAGGAGTTAACGCTCGCCCGAGAAGAAGCCCGGTTTCTGGCTGTCACTGAACAGGTGTAACCGGGCTTCTTCTTTTTCTCCTTCAGGAATATCACCCCTCGGCCTATACTGATCGGGCCGGCCTCGGCAAGCTGATCGCCCCCGCCTCGGCTACGCCTTCACCCACTGCGAGTCCGGTCACCGTGGACGAGACGGCCTACGGCATCACCTACGGCAGTTGGAGCGGAATTGCGGACGCGCTGGCTTCCGGCGGCGGCTACCGCGCGGCCACGGCCGCCAGCCAAAAGATCACTTACGTGACCCAGGCCACCATTGCCGTAACTCTGATCGCCTATCGCGATCCCAATCAGGGCAAGGCCCAGGTGACGATTGACGGTGTGACCCAGCCCACCATCGACCTTTACAAACGGTTGTTTTCGACGCGTACCAGGCTCCGTAGCCCCAGACGTAGATACTCTCCGCCGGACATCGTGGAGACAGAGACGCCCCGCCGGGGCGTCTCTTCGTTAATGGCAATTGCCACTGCCCGAGTCGGTGAACGTGCCGCCTGCTGCGGGGATGAATTCCCAGTCGTAACTCGTGGGATGCAGTGTCAATTTGAGGACGCCGAAGGTGCTGTCGTTCAGCGTCTCGCTGTTTGCGATCGGCGAGCCGGGGATCGAGTAAAGATTCCTGCCGCCCGTGCCAACGACAAACTCGCGGATGCCGCGCGCCGGGTCGGCGCTGCCCTTCGGGTCTTGCGGCGCGAAGCGTTCGTAGTCGTGATCGTGGCCGCCTAACACAACTTCCGCGCCTGCGTCGTAAAGCGCCTGCCAGATCGCTTCCATCGAATCGAAGTTGCCGTGCTGTCCCGAACTGAAGCGTGGATGATGCCAGTAGGCCAGCGCGCAAGCCGACGGGTGAGCCGCCAGATCGTTTCTCAGCCACTTCTCCTGTGCCGAACCTGCGCCACAGCCGCCAACTTGCGAGCAATTGCTGTTGACGACGACCACATGCCAATCCGCGAAATCGTACGAGTAATAACCTTCACCCGGCCGGCCGGCTGAAGCCCCGAAGTAATCGAAGTAGCCCGACGCGCCGGGAGTCAAATACTCGTGATTGCCGACGGCTGGCCGGGTGCGCGACTTGAATCGGCCCCAGCTGGGATCATAACATTCGGCGAATTGCTTCGGAGTGCCGGCGTCGTAGACGGTGTCGCCGATGGCGAAGACGATGCCGGGTATCCCGTCAATGAGACTCGCCGTAGCTTCGTCGGCCTGGCTGCCACAGCCGGCAATGTCGCCGGCGCCGACCAAGATCGGCGCGGCAGCCGTCATCACGTCCGAAGCTCGCGGCGTTGCGTCGGCGGCGGTGGCCACCGGGGAGGGCGGGGCGGCGTCCGTGCCGTTGTTAGCCAGGGCGTCGAGATATGCGCCGTATCCCGAATCGCTTTTCCACTCATTGGCCGCCTCAATCGCACTGCCTTCGCCCCACTCGTTGAACGTCGTGATGAGTTGAAACGTCGCGTCCGAGGCGATCATGTCGCGGATGTTAGCCTTCCAGCGTTCGAGGTCGCGATCCAGGCGCGGCGCCTCGCCGCCTTTCCAATAGCCTGGGCTGATCGAATAACTGAAACTTCCTTGCGCGTCTGCGGCTTCGGCGGGCGCATATTGGTGCCACCCGTCCGGCTGACTCGCGCAGTCGCGGTAGCCGTGGAAGACTTTCAACACGACGTAGGCATTCACTGTGTTGGCCTGCTTCCACCGATCGGCCATTTCGCATTTGTCGTCGGCGTCGGCGAAGACGAATACGACGAAACGCCCGTTGATGCGGAAATAGCCTGGATCGCTGCCATAGCGATCGCGCAGATAGGTCAGGTCGGCTCTGATCGCTTCCGCCGAGGGGTTGCCCCGCCCCTCCGCCTCATAGTAAACGCTCCAGCGGAATGTATCGTCGGAAGCTGCCGTGAGGAGCGCGGGCGTGCGCTGATCCGTCGGTGTTCCCTGTCCCCACCACGAGGCAATGCCGACCTCGATGTGCGCGTACTCCATCGCCTCGATGTGCTTGCGGATGATCTCTGCGTCGGACGAGTCGTAAATGCCGAGCGCGGGCGAAAAATTCGTGAACGGGGAGATTCCTTTTTGCGACCAGGCTTCGGGGAACCACGCGTAATAGAACGCCGCTCGTGTGGGCAGTGTGGGTTGCACGTCGGCGATCGGGTCTGATGGCGACGGTCGGGTTTGAGCCGTGCCGGGCGCGGCTGTAAGCGACGGGGAGTCCCCGTCGAATTCGACGACAAGTTGCGGCGCGTTCGCGCCCGCCTCGCGGCTGGCGTACGTCGTCGCCGTGGTCGAAGTGGACGTCAGGGCGAGGCTGAATGTGCCGTCCCCGGTGATGATCGGGGTAACGTCCACGCTCGTCCAAGTATTGGCGGCGAACGCGCCCGACGAGCCGACGACGTCACCGGACTCCGGCGCATTGGCAAAGCCGATCGCGCCCTCGTCCCAGTTGTTGTCGGCCACGGGGCGCACGTCGTAGCCGGCGCTCGAACTGCTGGTGGCGTAGACTCGCAGTGTGGCGCGAGTCACCGCGCCGATCACACCCTGCACACGAAAGCGCAGATAGGCGCGGAGTTGCGGCGTCCCGTCCGTGTGCAGTTTCTCGGCCGAGCCGTAGTTGGCGTCCGGTTTCGACTCGTTAACGTAGGTGTCGGCAACGAGGGTGAACGACGGCGCAGGCCGGGGCGGGTTGGCCGCCGCGCCGGTGGGATTTGCGCCGGGAGCAGGCGTCGTCGCTGCGCCGCCGAATCGTGCGCAGGACGTCACGGTGACGAACAAAATCACGAGTGGAATCGGTATCTTCGATGCGTCCGGTTTATCGGCTGTCCTCATTGTCTCTGGCCTCCGCCGCACAAGTATACACACTTCAAGCAGTATCGCCCGTCTCCAAAACCGCTGGTATACTTCTTCCCGGTTCAATGCTGAGCATTTATCTCCACATTCCGTTCTGCCTGGTGCGCTGCGCGTACTGCGACTTCAACACGTACGCCGGACTCGATGACCTGATGCCGGCGTATGCGGGGGCGCTGGCGCGAGAGGTACGGCTCGCAGGCAGCCGAAGCGGGGGAGCAGTGGAGCAGGGGGGCGGGGGAGCGGCGCATACGGTTTTCTTTGGGGGCGGCACACCCTCGCTCATGCCGCTTCCGCTCCTCTCCGAAATCTTTGTTGCCCTCCGCGACTCGTTCAATCTCACGCCCGACTGTGAGATCACACTTGAAGCAAACCCCGGCACGGTGGATTTGCCATATCTTCAGGGTTTACGCGCACTCGGCGTCAACCGATTATCGTTCGGCGTGCAGTCGGCGCAGCCTTCCGAACTGCAACTGTTAGACCGCCTGCACTCGTTCGAGCAAGTGATCGAAGCTGTGCGCCTCGCCCGCTCCGCCGACTTTGGCAATCTCAACCTCGATCTGATTTACGGTCTGCCGCACCAGTCTCTCGCGATGTGGCAGGATACGCTGGCGCGCACGTTGCAACTCGAATCGGACCACCTCTCCCTCTACGCGCTCTCGCTCGAACACGGCACCCCGATGCGTTCGTGGGTATATCGCGGTCTCCTGCCGATGCCCGACCCCGACCTCGCGGCGGATATGTACGAGTGGGCGAGCGAGACGCTGAGAGCGGCGGGGTTTGTTCAATACGAGATTTCGAATTGGTCACGGAAGGAGGTCGGAGGTCGGAAGTCGGAGGGGGAAGACAGTTCTTACCTCCGACCTCGGGCCTTTGACTTCCAATGTCGTCACAATCTGCAATATTGGCTCAATCTTCCCTATCTCGGCTTCGGGGCCGGGGCGCACGGATATGCGGGCGGCTTTCGCTATTCCAATGTCCTCTCGCCGCGAGTCTATGTCGAGCGCCTTGAGGGTTCGAGTGTAACGCCGCAATTCCCGTTTTCGCCCGCGCTCAGGGAGAGTCATCCGGTTGACCGCGACTCGGAAATGGGCGAAACGATGATGATGGGAATGCGGCTCATCGCCGTTGGTGTTCGTGAGCGAGCGTTTCAGGAGCGATTCGGGATCGGGCTGGGGGACAGGTATGGGAAGGAATTACGGGAACTGAAAGAACTCAAACTGGTGGAGTGGGACGACGAGGGCGCGCGGCTGACGGAGAAGGCGCGGCTCGTGGCGAATCGAGTGTTCATGGAGTTTGTGTGAATTGGACGTGGGGCTGGGCGAGAAACGATGCCCGCAGGTCGGCGTCGCTGATGTGGCCGGCGATGTATCCGATGATCTCGGCGGCCTCCCTGCGTAAGGCCAGCATCGCATCCCGGTTGCCCCGCCGGGCTTCGATGTCACTCAATGCCATGAGGACAGGCCATAGGCTCAGGCGCGAACCCAACGCTTCAGCCTCGGCGCGAGCCGGCATCAGAGTCTGATACGCTTCGTCGGGGTCATCCTGCGCCAGGAGTGCTCTGGCCTTGAGATGCAGCGCATCGGGCCGCAAGGCGCGCAGGTGAGTCTTGTGCGTGTGGGCGATCAGGTCATTCATCATCGTGACGGTTTGAGCGTAATCCTTCTTTGCCAGCGCCAGTTCGCCCTCGGCGAGCTTCAACAGGACGATCGCTATTGGCACGATGGCTTGCGGGTTGAAGTCAA
This sequence comes from Chloroflexota bacterium, assembly GCA_016200785.1. GTDB lineage: Bacteria > Chloroflexota > Anaerolineae > Anaerolineales > JACQED01 > JACQED01. The sequence continues at coordinate 2,930 of JACQED010000274.1, read as the reverse complement.
CGTAGCCGTCTTGGATCGTCGCCTCAGCTTGCGCGATATCTCCTTGGAGGAGGCTCAGCCGCGCGGACACAGCGGACGTCCAATAGCGGAAAATGGGAAAGCCCAGTTCGGCTGCTTTCGCGGCGGCGAGGCGCGCCACTTCAATTCCACGATCAACCTGGCCGAGCGTCCCATAGGCCCAGCCGAGGTCGGCGCGCGTGGCGGTCGACGTTGCAGGTTGGCCGGTATGTTCGCCGAGCCGGATGCCCTCTTCCATCAACGCCATAGCTGTATCCAGTTCGCCGCGCTCCATGTAGATGCGTCCCACAAATACGCGACTGCTCGCCTGGCCCCACGTGTTATTGATGGACCGGGTGATGCGATAAGCCTCGTCGGCGAAAGCAACTACTTGATCGAAATTTCCGGCCATCAACTCGTGGAGACAAGACGTGCTCAGGTTGTCGGCCAGCATCGGAAGATTGTCGAGTTCGCGCCAGAGTCGGCGGGCTTCGGCCTGCGCCGTGCCGGCGCGCTCGGTCTCGCCGACGGCGATGTAAGCGTACCAGATGTCGTTGAGCGTGTACGCTAACTGCTCGCGAAGGTTGAGTTCGCGTGCGATAGCCAATGACTGCTCGCCGTACTCGATGGCCTCGCCCGCGTCGCGACTGCCGTAAATATTCCGAATCATCAGATTCCACAGAATCTTGGATTGCGCGACGCGGTCGGCCAGTTCGCGGGCCAGGCCGAGGGCCTGCTGCATCAGAGTCAATGCCCGATCCGAGTTTTGCGCGGGGTTGGGCGTGGCGTAGATCGTGGCGCGCGCCATCAGCGCGGCAAGCTCCATCGGTCGGTCGCCGCGCTCGCGCCCCTTCGCTTCCATCTCTTCGTAATTGGCGAGGGCTTCGTTGAAGCGGTTAGTCAAATCAAGCGCGCGGCCTCGCCGGGTGTAGAGGTGCGTGAGTTGCTCGGCGCTTGCGCTGCGCCGCAGAGCAACCTCGACGGCGCGCGCATAATGCGCCACGGCCTCGGCGTTCGCGTACAGGCGATAGGCCGCGTCGCCGGCCAGCGTGTAGTATTGCAGCGCGCGGGCATCCTCGGCTTCGTAGAAGTGGTGCGCCAGCACGGGCGCGTATTCTTCGATCCGGTCGGCGAACAGCGCCTCCAGTGTTTCGCCCACCTTGCGGTGAAATTCGCGGCGGCGTTTGAGCAGAATGGAATTGTAGGCCGCCTCCTGCGTTAGCGCGTGGCGGAAAATGTATTCGAGTTCGGGCAGGCGCGCCGCCTCGTGGATCAGATCGGCGCGCTGCAATTTGCCGATCTGCCGGTCGAGTTCTGCTGCCGTCTCGGAGATCAATTGGAGAACGCGGTAGTAGAACGAGCGGCCGATGACGGACGCCAGTTGTAGTGTCCGGCGCGCATCCTCTTCCAGCCGGTCGATTCTCGCGACCAGCAGCGTCTGCAGGTTGTCGGGGATGGAGAGGCGCGAGAAATCCACGTCGGGCGCCGTGCGCCAGAAGAGACGTCCCGCCGGGTCGCCTCTGCGGTCGTCCCGCACCACCACACCGCTCTCGATCAGCACTCGCACCACTTCCTCGACGAAGAATGGATTGCCCTCGGCTTTGGCGAGAATCATCTCGCGCAGTGTCGGCGGCAGATCGGCGACGGTGAGCAGACCGTCCACCAGCGCGTTGCTGTCCTCGGCGGTCAGCGGATCGAGGTTGATCTCGGCATAGCGATGATGATAATCCGCGTCGGCCGCTTGCTTGATGAGCCAGGAGGGCGCCTGGCGGTCGGGGCGGAAAGCGCACAAAAAGAGAATGGGCGCTGAGTCGGCCAGTTGAAAAAGGTGGCGCAGCAGCTCGACGGAGGCCGCGTCCGCCCAGTGCAGGTCGTCGAAGACCAGCACGGTCGGCCTGTTCGCCGTCCACGCGCGCCACGAGTTGAGCATCACCTCGAACAGTTGCCGCTTGAGGTCTTCGCCTTCGAGCCGTGACCGGCCGGAGTCCTGCTCGACCGACATCAGCACTTCGAAGATGCGCGCTGTGCCGTCGGGTTGATCTGGCGCGTTCATTTGCAGTAGACCGGCGATCTTCTGGCGCACTGTCTCCGGCGGCTCGCTCTCGGATGCGCCGCACAGATGACGAATGTGCTGTTGGAACTGGCCGTAGGGCCGCGCCGTGTCGTACGAAATGCCTCGGCTCTCGCTCCAGGAAGAAGGATGAAGGCGAAAGGATGAAGGTTGAATCTCGGCTGTCCGCTTCTCCCATTCCGCTTTCAGTTCGCCGATCAAACGGCTCTTCCCCAGGCCGGCTTCGCCGATGAGGCACACGATATGCCCGCCGCCGGTTTGAACTTCGGCCAGCGAACGCCGCAGTGTCGCGAATTCCTTCTCTCGCCCGACAAGCGGCGCGTTCAAGCCCTCGATGCCGCGCAGTCGTCCGGGTTGCGCCTTCGGAGCCATGACGCGAAACGCCGGAACCGGCTCGGCTTTGCCTTTGACCTCGATCCCGCCCAGCGGCTCGAAGTCGAACAGCGGCGCGATGAGTTTGTGCGTGTTGCCGGAGACTTGGACGGCGCCGGGTTGCGCCGTTTGCTCCATGCGCGCCGCCACGTTGACCGCGTCGCCCATCGCCGTGTACTCCACCCGCATATCGGAGCCGACCGCGCCGACGACGACTAACCCCGTGTTGATGCCAACGCGCACGTTGAAGTCGAGGCCGCGCTGGCGCTTCATCGTCTCGCGGTGGTCGCGGATGCCTTCGACGATATCGAGGCCGGCGAGAACGGCGCGCTGGGGATCGTCTTCGTGCGCGATGGGCGCGCCGAAGAAGGCGAGGATGGCGTCGCCCATCAGCCGCGCCACCGTCCCTTCGTAGCGATACACGGGTTCGATGAGGAACTTGAAGGCGGCATTCATGATCTCGGCCCACTCTTCGGGAGATCGGAAGAGC
>JACQED010000272.1 GCA_016200785.1 Chloroflexota bacterium | reverse complement strand
CCGATCCTGCGAATGGTGGACGTGCGTGCCGACGACGATCGCCGCCTGCCCGCGCTTCGCGGTCTTTCGCTCGAAGTGCGCCAGGGCGAGATCGTCGGCGTGGCCGGCGTGGCCGGTAACGGCCAGCGCGAACTGGGCGAAGTGTTGTCCGGTCTCCGCGCCCCGGTCGGCGGACAGGTCTTTCTCGGCGGCGAGGAGATCACCCGCGCCTCGCCGGCCGAAGTCTCCGCGCGCGGTGTGGGACGTATCCCCGAAGATCGGCTCACAGGCGTCGTCGCCGAATTGTCGGTCGCGGAGAATCTCGCGCTGGAGCATCTCGGCGAGTTCACGCGCCCTTTCCCCCCTCTCCCATTGGGAGACGGGCTGGGGGTGAGGGTACTCGATCGCTCGCAGATTTCGCGCAAGGCCGAAGAGTTGATCGCCGAGTTTCAGATCAAGGCTTCGCCCGGCGACCGGACGCGCACCCTTTCCGGCGGCAACATGCAGAAACTGATCCTGGCGCGGGTTCTTTCGCGCGAGCCGCGGCTCGTCGTCGCCGCCCAGCCGACGCGCGGCCTCGACGTGGGCGCGACCGAGTACGTGCGCTCCAAACTGCTGGAGGCCAGAGCGCGCGGCGCGGGCGTGCTGTTGATCTCCGAAGACCTCGACGAGATTCTCGCGTTGTCGGATCGGATTGTCGTCATCTACGAAGGTCGGCTGATCGGCGCGCTGGCGGCGGGCGAGGCCGACCCGGAGAAACTGGGGTTGATGATGGCGGGCAAGGAGGTTGGCGCGAATGCTGGGACTCAAAATTGAAAGGACGGGCGCGCCGACCTGGCAGCGCGCGCTTATCCCTCTGCTGGCAGTGCTGGTGACGTTCGCGCTCACCTCGGCGCTCGTCGCGGCGGCCAAAGCCAGCCCTCTCGAAGCATTCTTTTATTTTTTTATCGAGCCGTTCACCGCGCGATCGTCGACAATCGAGATACTGGTGAAGACCACGCCGCTCCTGCTGACCGGCGCAGCGGTGGCCTTCGCCTTCGCCGCCGGCTATTACAACATCGGCGCGGAGGGGCAGTTGTACGCAGGCGCGATCGCGGCGGCGTGGCTCGGGCCGCTCATGACCAACACCCCGCCGGTCATCGCCGTGCCGCTGATGATCGCCGCCGGCTTCGCCGCCGGGATGCTGTGGGCACTGCCTCCGGCGTGGCTCAAAGCGCGCCTCGCGGTGGACGAAGTGGTGACGACTCTCCTGCTCAACTCGGTCATCGTCTTTTTCGCCAGCGCGCTTCTCAACGGCCCGTGGCGCGACCCGGTGAGCCTGTGGCCGCAATCGCCGACCATCGCGAAGGCCGCGCAATTCCCGGTTCTGCTGGCGCGTTCGCGCCTGCACCTCGGCGCGCTGGTGGGCCTCGTCGCGATCACCGCGTTCGGCCTGATCCTTTCGCGCACCGCCTTCGGGTTGAAAATGCGCGCCGTGGGCCTCGGGCAGAACGCCGCGCGGTTCATGGGCGTGAACGTGCCGCGCACAATTCTGGTCGCCGCGCTCGTCAGCGGCGGCATCGCCGGGGTGGCCGGCGCCGGCGAAGTCGCCGGGATCCACTATCACCTCATCGAGGCGATCTCGCCGGGCTACGGTTACTCCGGCATCGTCGTGGCGACGCTGGGCGGCTTGAACGCGATCGGCGTCGGCCTGGCCGCGCTGTTCATCGGCTTGATCATCACCGGCGCGCAGGAGGTCAGCCGCGCCCTCAGCGTGCCGAGTTATCTCGCCGACATCGTGCAGGCCACGCTCCTGCTCGTGACGCTGGCGATGCTGTTGCTGGGGCGCTACAGGATTCGAAGAGCCTGATATGGGACACGGATGAACACGGATTTAGGAGTTACGCAGTTGGCCTGGCGAATTTAACCACGAAGCCACAAAGACACGAAGAAAGCCTTTGTGATTTCTTTGTGCCTTCGTGTCTTTGTGGTGAAAATACGCTTCAAGTGCGTAACTACTAAGATTGTTTTTGATCCGTGTTAATCCGCGAAATCCGTGTCCGCTATTCTCTGGAGGGATGATGGAGTTAGCTGTTGATTTGATCGCCGCGATGCTGCGCGTGATGACGCCGCTCTTGTTCGCGACGCTCGGCGAAGTGTTCGCCGAACGCGCCGGCGTGCTCAACCTCGGCATCGAGGGCACGATGTTCATCGGCGCGCTGGCCGGTTTCATCGTGGCTTACGCGAGCGGCTCGGCCTGGCTCGGCCTGCTGGCGGCGATCGTCATCGGGATGCTGGCCGGCGCGTTGATGGGACTGCTCACGGTAACGCTGGGCCTCAATCAGCACGTCTCGGGCCTCGGCACGACACTGCTGGCGACCGGACTGGCGCTGTTTGTCTACCGCCTCACGTTCGGCGCGCCGTCGGTTCAGCCCAAGAGCGCGCAGTTCGCGCTGCTTCAACCGCCTGCCTTCATTGGTTCCCTCGCGCCAATCTTCGAGCAATACAGCCTCACCTACCTCGCCCTCGCGCTCGTGCCGTTGGCGTGGTGGGTGCTCTACCGGACGACGTTCGGCCTGAACGTGCGCGCCGTCGGCGAAAACCCGGAAGCCGCCGACACTGCCGGCTTGAGCGTCGCGCGAATCCGGTACAGTGCGCTCATGATCGCCGGCGCGCTGATGGGCGTGGGCGGCGCTTTTCTTTCGATCGCGCAACTCGGCTCGTTCACCTTCGGCATCATCGCCGGGCGCGGCTGGGTGGCGATCGCGCTCGTCATCTTCGGCAACTGGCATCCGGTCAAAGTGCTGTGGGGCGCGCTGCTCTTCGGCGCGCTTACCGCGATCCAGTTGCGCCTGCAAGCCGATGGCGTGCAGATTCCGTATCAAGCTCTGCTTGCACTTCCATACATCGTCACCATCCTCGCGCTGGCCGTGGCGGGCAGGAATGCCTCGTATCCGGCGGCGTTGTTGAAGCCGTATCGGAGGGAGTAAGTCACTCATCGCCAT
>JACQED010000271.1 GCA_016200785.1 Chloroflexota bacterium | reverse complement strand
CGCGAGCAGCCAGTCACAGCCATCCTCGGCCAGGTAGGGCATCTCGACCCAGAACTTGGCTGTGCCCCAGTGCTTGTCACTCCAGTCGGTGCGGACGATCGCCATATCACCGGCGCGGACTTCGAGGCCGGTGGCGGCCAGGTCGGCGGCAGTCACCGGCTCGAGTTCGCGCTTGTGGCTCATGTCGAACACCACCGCCTCGCCGAAGAACATCTCGGTCGGCACTTTCTCGTTCGTCCAGCCGTCTTTGTAAAGATTGGCCGGGACGTGAACGTGGGTGAAACTCTCGGTGCTCATCTCGAACTTGTGCATCGGCCATTCGTCGGGTCTAGAGATCGAGACGATGGAGGTCGCCACTTCCTCCTGTCCCCAGATTGCCTGCCGGGGCACCATCGAGAATTTGCCGGACGGCACGATCGTCAGGCTGAGGTCAACGTATCGCTTGCTCATTTTTCCTCTGCTCGTCGGGTATCGCTCATTTGTCTATCGCCATTCCGTCGCATCGCCCGGCGCAGGCGGATAGCGGAGGCCGGAATGCCTGAGGTGACGATACATGGCTCGCAACGTTGTGATTTGCGCGCCGTGCTCCACGTCGTGCAAGATGGCCGAACCAACGATCTGCGCGGTCGTGCGCTGTTCGCCCCAATCGGTGTAGCGTATCAGCGGCAGGTCGTCGTCGGTCAGGGAGGCAACGGCTTTCAAGAACGCGCTGTGGCAGCCGGCGAGGTACTCGGCCATTTCGGCTGCGGTGTGCGGCACGGCCAGATTCTCCAATCTCTTCTTTCGTTCCCCGAAGGCGTGCTCGACGACGAGCAGTTTCGAGGTTGCCAGATGCGCCATGTGCCAGGCAATCGTCGGCAATGGCGCAGGATCGGGCGGGATCCAGGAATACGGAATCGTCCAGCGCCCATTTCGCTGTTCGAGATGCCACACGTTCTCGACCGGCCGCCACTGGAACTCGGCCTCACTCAATCCGTCCAGCCAGTCTTGCAGCCCGCGCCAGGCATCGTCCAGTTGCCGCAACAAGAAGTCAATCGCCGGTTGTGATGACATCTTTCACCATTGGGCGGCCGGGCAGCCGCAGGCCGAAAATTCCGGCCAGCGCCGCCACGCCGACAACCACGCCGAAGGAGATGCCGAAGGCGGCCAGCAGATCGGGACGGGGGGCCGTCGCCAGCGGCGCATCCCCCGCGCCCGACAGAGTTCGGAGGAGCACGCCAAAAAACGTCTGGCCGAGCGCGCCGCCGGTGAAGGTGATCATCGAGAAGACGCCGAGCGCGAGGCCGAGGCGTTCGCGATCGACCAGATGCGTGACGGCGGCGTTCACCGGCGTGCGGCCCAGCGAGATGCCGACGCCGAAGGCGAACATGCCGACAAAGATCAGCCAGCCGGGGGTGCGCGGCGTGAGCCCGAGCGCAAAAGCCAGCGCGATCGCGACCAGCAGGCCAATCCCGATCAACGCAGGAAGGCGGCTGCCACGCAGTTCGGCGATTCGGCCGGCGATCGGCTCGAAGAAGATGCGCGCGATCGAGAGTCCGGCGACGAGGAGGCCGGCGGCCGCCGGGTCAAAGCCGCCCACCTCCAGCAGGTAAACCGGGACGAGCAGAGTCAGCGCGAACATCGTCATCAACTGCGTCGCGCTGAAGGCCGTCGCCGCCGAATAACGGCGATTGGCAAACAGCGACAGCGGCACGAACGGCGCTTTGTGCCGCGTCTCGGTGACGAGGAACACGCCGATCAGCGCGACGAACACGCCGGCCATCATCAGCGTCGGCCCGCCCGTCCAGCCCCATTGCCCGACCTGCCGCAGGCCCAGCATCAGCACCAGGGCCGAGGCGGTCAGACTGCCTGCGCCAACGAGATCGAATTGAGGCCGCGAGGTCTGCGAGTCTTCGGGCATTATCCGCCACGCCAGCACGACTGCGATCAGCGTCACCGGAATCTCCACGAGAATGATCGACTGCCACGGAAGCGCCCGCATCAACAATCCGCCGAGCGGCGGGCCGCCGGCCCAGGCCAGCGAGGCCGCCATGCTCATGAAGCCCATCGCCCGCCCGCGCTCT
>JACQED010000270.1 GCA_016200785.1 Chloroflexota bacterium | reverse complement strand
GGGTGCTGCCTACTACAATGATTTGGGCGATCCGCGCCGGGCGATTGAGTATTACGAGCAGGACTTGAAAATCGCCCACGAGATCGGCGATGTGATGCGCGCTGCCACGACCAGTTTCAATCTCGCTGTTGCCCTGGCTAATCAAGGGCAACGGAGCGAGGCGCTGCATCGCGCGGAATACGCGGCGCAGATATTCGCACAGATTGGGCACGCGCAGTATGCCCAACAGGCCCAACAGTTGATCGCGCAGATTCGTGGGAAGAAGGAGTAGCCGGGCGTTCTATGAGACCGTCTGTGAGGATTGGCGGGCGTAGGTGCAGTACAGTTAAGTTAGCGTTGAAACACCTGGGAGGTCTGAAGCGTCTAATCCGCTCACGACAATCGGCGCGGAATTGCGCTGGTCGGCTTCGGGGACGATCGAGTGTTCGTGGCCAGTAGGATTTCCCCCGGCGAAGATCGCTCCACCGGGATTAGATGGCACGACATTCCGATTCCTTATCCAAACAGCATTGGGCGTAGGCGTTAAGTCGGCCCTCACGAACACCAAATTCTCACTCAATGTCCACCCTGACCACAATTCTAAGACACCGCCGCGCCCGCCGCGAGCGCGCGCACACCGGCGTTCAGCGACTCCTCCGCTGGCTGTCCGGCATTGCCCTCGCCGTCGTCATCGCGCTGACCGTCGCCAGTGCGATTACCGGCGCGGTCGCCGCCGACGTGTATGCCTCCTACGTCGCCGACCTGCCCGCCCCCGAAGAACTCGAACGCGCCTTCAATTCCAAAGAGAACAACGAATTCTTTCAGACCACGAAAATCTACGACCGCAAAGGGCCGCAGAGCGGCGCGCTGCTTTACGAAGTGATCGATCCGCGCGGCGGCGACCGGCAGTGGCTGGCGCTCGAACAAATCCCTCCTGCGCTGCGGCAGGCGACGATCGCCATCGAGGACAAAACCTTCTACGACAACCCCGGTTACGACCTCGAAGGCATCCTGCGCGCGCTCGTGTCGAATTTGCGGGGCGGGCCGATCCAGGGCGGAAGCACTATCACCCAACAGCTCGTCAAGAACGTGCTCATCGGGCCGGGCGAGCGGAGCGAGAAATCGTACTCTCGCAAGATTCGAGAGATCATTCTTGCGGGTGAGATCACGCGGCGATACTCCAAAGATCAAATTCTGGAGTGGTATCTCAACACGAATTTCTACGGCAACCTCGCCTACGGCATCGACGCGGCGGCGCTGGTGTACTTCGGTAAGCACGCGACTCAACTCGACCTGGCCGAAGCCGCGATGCTCGCGGCCATCCCGCAGTATCCGCGCCTGAACCCGATTGACGCGCCTGAAGAAGCCAAGCGCCGCCAGGCCCTCGTGCTCAGCCGTCTGCTCGAAGAGGGCTATATTACCGCCGCGCAGGCCGAGGCCGCATCCGCCGAGCCGCTCAAGATTCAGTCAGCCCAGAAACGCTTCGACATCCAAGCCCCGCATTTTTCGGTGCACGTCCGGGATCAACTTGTCCAGATGTTCGGCGAGGACGTTGTCAATCGCGGCGGACTGCGCGTGACGACGACGCTCGACCTCGACCTCCAGCGTCAGGCCGAGTGCGTCGTCGCGAATCAGATCGCCCGATTGTCGGGCGGCGATCCGAACATCATCGTGCCGACGACGACCGGCGCAGACTGCGCCGCCGCTCAGTTTCTCCCGCCTCCTCGCGAAGGTGATCTCGGCGTGGATCATCACGTTACCAACGCCGCCGTGATGGCCCTCCGCCCGGCGACCGGCGAGATACTCGCCATGGTCGGCTCGGCGGACTATTGGAACGACGCGATCGACGGGCGGTTCAACGTGGCGGTGGACGGAAGGCGTCAGCCCGGATCGTCGTTCAAGCCTTTGTCGTATCTAACGGCGTTCGCCCTCGGCTACACCCCGGCGACGATGCTGCTCGACGTGCGCCAGTCGTTCAATCAATACGATCCCGGCTGTGCGGATCCCTCCGCGCCCGATTACGTTCCCGAAGACTACGACCGGCAGGCCCACGGCCCGGTGCGGATGCGCGTCGCGCTTGCCCGCTCGTACAACATCCCGGCCGTGCAGACGATGAGCCTCGTGGGGATCGACGAAGTTCTGCGGACGGCGCATCGTATGGGCATCAGCACGCTCGGCGACGAGGAGAAGTGCAAGCACCGCCTCGGCCTCGCGCTCGGCAGCGGCGAAGTGTCATTGCTCGACATGACTTACGCCTACAGCGTGCTGGCAAACTCCGGCGTGATGGCCGGAGGGCCGATCGCGCCCGAGGACATTCGCGCCGGCTTTCGCCGCCTCAACCCCGTCGCCATCCTGCGCGTCGAAGACGCGAACGGGAAGATTCTCTACGAGTACAACCAGCCCGACACACAACAAATACTCAGCCCGCCGTTGGCCTACTTGACGAACAACGTCCTCTCGGACGAAGAGGCCCGTTACGCGGCCTTCGGCCATCCGAACCCGCTGGAGATTGGGCGGCCTGCGGGCGCGAAGACCGGCACGACCAACGATTTCCGCGACAACTGGACGCTCGGTTACACTCCGCAGATCGCCGTCGGTGTGTGGGTGGGCAACACAGACTTCACTCAAATGCAAAAGGTCACCGGCCTCACCGGGGCCGCGCCGATCTGGCACGCGGTGATGCAGTACGCGACGCAGAATCTTCCGGTGGCGACGTGGGCTTTGCCTCCCGGCGTCAGCGAGATCGCCGTGTGCGATCCCTCCGGCCTCCTGCCGACGCGCTATTGCCCCAATGTCGTGAAGGAGGCCTTCATCACCGGCACCGAGCCGACAGCTTACGACAATCTGTATCAATTGTTCAGAATCAATCGCGAGACGGGCAAACTGGCGACCGTCTTCACGCCGCCCGACCTCGTGGACGAGAAGGTGTTCCTCATCCCGCCGCCCGAGGCCGCCGACTGGGCGCGCGACAGCGGCCTGGCCCAGCCGCCGACCGAGTACGACACGGTGTACGACGTGCCGCCGAGCAGTGATGCGATCGTTGCCTCGCCTGCGCCGTTCGCCTACGTCAGCAACACGGTGTCGATCGTCGGCACGGCCAAAGTCCCCGACGACAACTTCTCGCTCTTCCGCCTGCAATATGGCGCGGGCCTGAACCCCTCGCAGTGGTTTCAAATCGGCGGCGACCGGGGCGATCAAGTCGAGAACGGCGAACTGGGGCAGTGGGACACAAGCGCGCTGGCCGGGTTGTACACTCTGCAACTCGTCGTCGTGCGAAAAGATCAATCTTTCGCGGTTGCCACTGTGCAGGTCACGGTTGACAACCAGCGCCCGACGGCGACGATCCTCCAGCCGCAGCCGAGTCAGACGTTCCGTGCCAGCGACGAGTCCATCGTCATCCAGCCGCAAGTGCAAGACAACTTCCGGGTGGATCGGGTGGAATTTATCGTGGACGGCGACAATGTCAACACGGCGACCGTGCCACCCTACGCCTATCGCTGGAAAATCACCGGAGCCGGCGACCACACGATCTACGTCAAGGTCTACGACGGCGCGGGCAACAGCGCTGAGAGTGAGAGGGTGACGGTGAGGGTAACCCGGTAGGGGCGACCCTTGTGGTCGCCCGAGTGCGGTCGCCCGAACGGCGCAGGCAAGTCCCGACGATCTCCCAATTGACGCAACATCACGCACGTGCTATAATCCTGGCACTCGGGGCACTGCAATAGGCCCAACCAGATTCGCGGGCGGTCATCAGGCCGCCCACCCCAGTTGCTTTCGGCCCTCACATTTACCCCAAAAGGTCACTGATTTTGTGGTTCGCGCATCGCCGATACGGTGCCGAACTGCTCTCCGCCTTTACCAGTAGTCTGCCCGCCCGACGGAATCGATCCGTTCGGCTTATCGTGTTTTCTGCTCTTCTGCCCTCTGCGCTTTTCAAGGAACATCTCCAATGGACATCGCCGAACTAGAATCCAAAACCCTCAACGAACTCCGGAGCGTTGCCAAGCAGTGGGATATCCCCAATGCCAGCCGCTACAAGAAAGATGATCTGATGATCCGCCTGCTCCGGGCGAATGCCGAGAAGCAGGGCCTCGAACTGCGCGGCGGCGTCCTCGACATCGTCGAGGACGGCATCGGCTTCCTGCGCTCCGATCACTACTTGCCTGGCCCGGACGACATCTACGTGTCGCAGAGCCAGATTCGCCGCTTCGGCATGCGGACGGGCGATATGGTCATCGGGCAAGTGCGCCCGCCGAAGGAGTCGGAGAAGTATTACGGCCTCTTGCGCGTGGAAACGGTCAACGGCCTCGACCCCGAAGCGGCCAAGCGCCGCCCGTCGTTCGAGAGCCTGACGCCGATTTTCCCCGAAGAGCGCTTCGACCTCGAAACCGACAAACACGTTCTCGCCACCCGTCTTCTCAACCTCATCGCCCCCATCGGCAAAGGCCAGCGCGGGCTGATCGTCTCGCCGCCCAAAGCCGGCAAGACGACCGTGCTCAAGCAAGTCGCCAACGCCATCAGCCACAATTACCCCGACGTGCATCTGATGGTCGCGCTCATCGGCGAGCGGCCCGAAGAAGTGACCGACATGGATCGCTCGGTGGACGCCGAAGTCATCGCCTCCACCTTCGACGAGCCGGTTACTTCGCACGTGCGGGTGGCCGAAATGGCGCTGGAGCGCGCCAAGCGATTGGTCGAGGGCGGGCGGCACGTCGCGATTCTGCTGGACTCGCTCACCCGCCTCGCGCGCGCCTACAACCTTGTCGTGGCCCCGTCGGGCCGCACGCTCTCCGGCGGCCTCGATCCGGCGGCGCTCTACCCGCCGAAGAAATTTTTCGGCGCGGCACGCAACATCGAGGAGGGCGGATCGCTGACTATCGTCTCGACATGCCTGGTGGACACCGGCTCGCGGATGGACGATATGGTGTACGAAGAATTCAAAGGCACGGGCAACATGGAACTGCACCTGTCGCGCAAATTGCAGGAGCGGCGCGTCTTCCCGGCCTTCGACGTCGAACGTTCGTCCACCCGGCGCGAGGAACTTCTGCTCGGCCCGGATATCACTCCGCGTGTCTGGCTCTTGCGCCGCATGTACGGCCAGATGGTCACGCCACCGCCAAACGGCGCCGGCCTCGACCCGACCAACGCTACCGAAGCGATTCTCGACCGCCTGTCACACACCGACAGCAATATGGAGTTTCTGGAAACGTTGACTAAGGACTTGGGATAGGAATTCGAGATCAGGGATTGGAGAGTATGGCTGAGTCGCCGGAAGACTTTACGCGCGAAGATGCACCCACTTCTCGCCCTGAGAATCAAAGGGAGAGCGCGTGGCAGACAATTGCCGAATCGCTCCTCGGCGTGGAAGCGCGCAATCACGTCCTACGCTACGCGATGCACCTCGTCGTCTTGGGCATTGGCGGCGTGGCGGTGTGGATGGCCGGGATGCGCTTGCCCGAACGCTGGCCCGGCGCGCCTGCGCCGATCGGCCAACAGTCAGCGGCGCCGCTCGGTGTCGAGACTCCGGTTCCTGCGTCTGCCGCCGTGTTTTTCATCCCCGCCGATTTCTCCCTGTCCGCCGATATCTTCCGCCTCGCGCAGATTCACACCGATGCGCCCTCGCGCCCGCGGAACGAGATCAAGTCGTACACCGTTCAGGCCGGCGACACCATCTTCGGCATCGCGCAAAAATTCGGCCTGACGCCGGAGACGATCATCTGGGGCAATCGGATCGTGTTGAAAGACGATCCGCACAGCCTGAGGCCGGGCATGGAGTTCAAAATCCCGCCGGTCAACGGCGTGTTATATCAGGTTCAGCAGGGGGATACGCTCAAGGGTATCGCCGACGGCACGCACGTCGATGTGTCAGACATCGTGGACTGGCCCGGCAATCAACTCGAAGCCGACAACCCGCAGATCACCGTCGGCCAGTTCCTCGTCATCCCCGGCGGCACGGGCAAAATCTATCAGTGGCAACCGCCGACGCCCCCAAGGCGCGGGTCGCCGCGAACCACAGTATCGCAAAACGACGGCGCGGGCGCGTGCGCCGGCGGCTACTCCGGCGCGGTCGGCACCGGCTACTTCATCTGGCCGGCCGACACACATTACCTCTCCGGCACCGACTTCACTTCATATCACGCCGGCATTGACATTGCCGCCAGCATGGGTCAGGCGCTCTATGCCGCCGACAGCGGCGTGGTCATGTGGGCCGGGGCGAACAACTACGGCTACGGCAACATGGTGATGATTGATCACGGCAATGGCTGGACGACGCTCTACGGCCACTTGAGCCAGTGGAACGTGAGTTGCGGCGAGTCAGTCAAGCAAGGCCAAGTCATCGGACTCGCCGGCTCGACCGGCCGCTCCAGCGGCCCGCACTTGCACTTCGAAGTGGCCTACAACGGCGTGCGTATCAGTCCGTGGTCGGTTCTTCCGGCGCCGTAGGACAGTGGGAACTGAGGGAAACATGGAACTAAGGGAAGCGCAGTTCCTTCGGGTCCGCGTTTCCCTTTGTTCCTTTTCATGGGGAGGGCGTCTGGGTTGGCGGCCGGGGCGTGCGCGTTGGCCTGGGCGTGTTCGTCGGCAGAACCTCGACGACGTAGAAAGTCTTCGACCTGAGCCAGCGGTCGCCAGCGAAAAGCCGGACTTCGTATGTCCCCAGCGGCCAATCGTCCAGCGCGAGATTCCAGAATCCCCTGCCGCCGGGCACGTCATTCCAGGCGATCGTTTCAGTGAAAATCGGCTTGGCGTCCCGATACCATACTACGCTCCACTGCATCCCGGCTGCGAAGTTGTTATACTCGAACAGAGCGTAGAGCGTTTTGCCACTCTGGTCAAAGTATTCCGAGGCCTGCCTCAAGGAGTAGTCTAGAGTCGGCGAGATTGAGATCGGGCCGATCACGGCGTCCGCTGGCGGGGTGACGGTGGGTGAAGCAATCGGCGTAATGATGGCCTTTGGCAATTGCGGCGTGCCGGTCTCGGTCGGGGTGGTTGAGGGCGTATAAGTTGCAGTGGGGGAACCCGTGGTGGCGGTGGGTATCGGCGTGTCGGTTGCCGTCGCTGTTTCCGGTGGCATCGCCGTCGCCGAGGCGGTGGACGCGGGGAGAGTCGGCGACGGCAGGACGACCTGAGCCACGGTCAGCGTTTGGCGGCCGATGAGACCGGCGATGCCCGCCATGATCAAAAAAGCGCCGGCGGCCACGAAGTATCGAATCGCTTCGTCGGTCGCGCGGCGTCTGAGTGAATAGAACGGCAAATTCCTGGCCGCTTGCAGAGAGTTGAGGCCGGTGGCGAGGCTGATGAGCAGGCCAATGCCGAGCGCGATGACGATCAGGCGAGCGGCGAGTGCAGGCGGTATGGCAAGCATAGGGAGACGAACGTGCGGGATTATAGCATAGGCGCGGTGAATGGTTGCGCGGGCCATTCGCTTGTGTTACAATCCCGCTCACATTCCTCCGGTCTGAGCCGGGGAATGGGAGGCCGTCATGGTAGAAATGGTGATCGACAGCATTCGGGTCAGCCTGATGTCACAGCATCGCGTGGTCGTGCTCAAGGACATCGACAGCGATCGTTATCTGCCCATCTGGATTGGCACGTGCGAAGCGGACGCGATCACCGTCGAACTACAGGAAGTGACCGTGGCCCGGCCACTCACGCACGATCTCCTCAAGTCCGCCATCTCCGAGTTGGGCGCGGCCGTCACGCGCATCTTGATCAGCGATCTCAAGAACGAGGTTTTCTTCGCCCGTATCGTTATGGAGCGGAACGGTAAGACGATGGAAATCGACTCGCGTCCCTCAGATGCGATCGCTCTCGCCGTGCGGGTGCGCGTTCCGATCTACGTGGAGGAGTCGGTCATGGAAAAGGCCGCCGTCACGCCGGAAGAAGAAATGGAAGGCGAAGGCACGCCCGAAGACGAAACCCGCCTGTCGGCTTTCTCCGACTTCGTGGACTCGCTCAACCTGGACGACCTCGGCGGCGAGACGCCTCCGCCCGAAGAACCCTAACCCCTGCCAGGCCGGCGACGGCACGCCGCGGCTGGCGCCAGCCTGCCCCTGTTGACATCCGCCGGGGTGCGCGGGGCCGAGAGGTTCCGCCGCCCCGGTTTTGCTTTGTGATAATTCACAGGTCACGCAGCACGTTTCACGCTTCCCCGCATGACTGACTTTGTCTCCTCCACCCGCATCTCGCCGCACAACGTCGAAGCCGAGGAAGCCGTCCTCGGATCGGTCTTGATCCAGGCCGACGCCTTCTTCAACGTAGCCCAGTTTCTCCGCGCCGAAGACTTCTACATTGTGAAGAATCGCTGGATCTGGGAGGCGTTCGTCGAGCTGCACGATCAGCGCGCGCCGATCGATTTCCTGACCGTCACTGAGGAACTCGAACGGCGCGGCCGGCTGGCCGAGGCCGGCGGCGCGGCGTACCTCACCGGCCTGATGAACGCCGTGCCCACCGCGATCAACGCCGAGGCGTATGGGCGCATTGTCGAGCAATCTGCCGTGCGCCGGCGGTTGCTCCAGGCCGCCAACGACATCGCCACGCTGGCCTACGAGTCCGAGACGCGCATTGACGAAGTCGTCGATCAGGCCGAGCAGGTGCTGTTCGGCGTGACCGAACGCCGCCTGACGCGCGACCTGCGCCCGATCAAGCAGGTTGTCAGCGAATACTACGACCGCATCCAGTATCTTTACGATCACCGCGACGAGCCGCTGGGCGTGCCCACCGGCTTCCTTGACCTCGACAAACTGCTCGGCGGGATGCAGAAGTCCGACTTGCTCATCGTCGCCGGCCGGCCGGGGCAGGGCAAGTCGGCTTTCCTGATGAGCGTGGCCAAACATGCCGCCCAGGTTCACAAGAAGCACGTTGCCGTTTTCTCGCTGGAAATGTCGAACGAGCAACTCGTCCAGCGGCTGATCTCGCAAGAGACGAAGATCGACGCTCAGCGCCTGCGGCTGGGGCAGCTGCGCGAAGACGAGATGGATACCTTCGTCCACGCCGTCAGCGTGCTGGGCGGCACGCCGATTTATCTGGACGACACTCCGGCAATCGGCGCGCTGGAATTGCGGACGAAGTGCCGAAGACTGCACGCAGAGTACGCGCTCGATTTGATCATCGTGGATTATCTGCAATTGATGACCGGCGACACGCGCTCGGAGAATCGCGTGCAGGAAGTCTCGTACATCTCGCGCAATCTTAAGACGCTGGCCCGAGAACTCAACGTGCCGGTGCTGGTCGCCGCTCAACTCTCGCGTGCCGTCGAGCAACGGCACGGTCAGCGGCCGATGTTGTCGGATTTGCGCGAAAGCGGTTCGATTGAGCAGGATTCCGATGTCGTCATGTTCATTTATCATCCCGACGATTGGGACAACGACCCGGTGAAGAAAGACATTTCGACTATCCTGCTCGAGAAGCACCGCAACGGCCCGGTCGGTCAGGTGGACCTCGTCTTCTTGAAAAGTATGGCCAAGTTCGAAAGCGTCGTCAAACGGTCTCTGGGAACAGCCGATACTTGATGAAAGGTTTCTCCGGCTTCCCCTCCGGCAAGGTGCGGCACACGCTCGTGCCGAATCTCTTTTTTGCCGATCTTCTGCCGGCCATCGATCATCTCGGCGAACTCAAGATCACGCTGTATTGTTTCTGGCGGCTGGGGCTGAAAGAGGGGACGTTCCGCTACGTGCGCCGCGCCGAATTCCTCGCCGACGAAGCTCTCTTGAAAGGGCTGGCCGCCTCGCGGCGCGATGCCGAGGCCGCTCTCGACGACGCGCTGGAACGAGCGACGGCGCGTGGGACTCTCCTGCACGTTTCGATTGACAGCGCGAGCGGCTCGGAAGATCTCTATTTCATGAACACCGCCAAAGGCCGGGCGGGGGTGGACGCGCTGACGCGCGGCGAGTGGCGGCCGACCGGCGATGCCGAAGCGCCGATTGACCTGACCGTCGAGCGGCCCAACATCTTCAACCTGTACGAGCAAAACATCGGCCCGCTCACGCCGATGATCGCCGACGAACTGCGCGACGCGGAAGAAAATTATCCCATCGGCTGGATCGAAGAAGCCATCCGCATCGCGGTGAACAACAACGCGCGCAAGTGGCGCTACGTGCTGGCGATTCTCGAACGCTGGCGCACAGAGGGCAAAGATGACCGAGACGATCGAAGCGACACTGAAAAAGATCGCCGCCGCTACCTCGACTACCTCGACGAGTAACACAAACTC
>JACQED010000269.1 GCA_016200785.1 Chloroflexota bacterium | reverse complement strand
CGTCGGCACGAATCAAGGCATCGTGCAAGATGTGATTTCCAAGTTTGTTCCCGGCTCGCCGAATGCGATCGTCATCGTCGTGACCAATCCGCTCGACACGATGGCCTACGTGGCTTACAAAGCCGCCAGTCTGCCGAAACATCGCATGTTCGGGCAGGCCGGCATTCTCGACTCGGCGCGGATGCGGACGTTCATCGCGCTGGAAATGAACGTCGCAGTCGAGAACGTCCATGCGGCGGTGCTGGGCGGGCATGGCGACGAGATGGTGCCGCTGGTGCGCTATTCGACCGTCTTCGGCGTGCCAATCTCTAATCTCTTATCTCCCGATCGGGTTGAAGCCATCGTGCAACGCACCCGCAAAGGCGGCGGCGAACTCGTCAACCTGCTGGGCGTCAGCGCGTGGTACGCCCCCGGCGCGGCGGCAGGCTCGATGGTCGAAGCGATCCTCAAGGATAAGCATCTCATCGTCCCCTGCTCGGCCTATCTCGAAGGCGAGTACGGCTTGAGCGGCATGTGCTTCGGCGTGCCGTGCAAACTTGGCCGGAACGGGATCGAGCAGATCATTCAACTTGACCTGAACGACGAGGAGAAGGCGATGATGCAGAAGTCGGCGGCGCTGATTCGCGACACGATGGGGGCGTTGAAGTGAGGCATGGACAAGCATTGGAGCAACTACGCCACACTGAGCATCGTGCACTTCATGGCCTTCCCGCAGACCATGAACGGCGAAGGGCCAATTGTCGAGACGGTCGGCAAGATCGCCGAAGACCCGTTCTTCACCGGTATCGAGGTCGGCTGGATCAAAGACCCCAAAGTGCGCGCGGCCACGAAGGCCGTGCTGGAAGCCAGCCACATCAAGGTCGGCTACGGCGCGCAACCTTCGCTGCTGACGCAGAAACTCAACCTCAACAGCCTGGACGAAACCGAGCGTCAGAAAGCCGTCGATCAACTCAAGGCGAATGTGGCCGAGGCGGCCGAGATGGGCGCGAAGCGCATCGGCTTCCTGTCGGGCAAAGACCCCGGCGACGCCGAGCGCCCGAAGGCGCTGGCGGCGCTGATCGAGTCGGTCAAAGAAGTGTGCGACTACGCGCACGGCCCGGGCGTCGCGTTGACCTGCGAGACCTTTGACCGCACGGTTGACAAGAAAGCGCTGATCGGGCCGAGCGAATACGCCGTCGTCTTTGCAAAAGAAGTCCGAAAAGACTTTCCCGACTTCGGGCTGATGTACGACTTGAGCCATCAGCCTCTGTTGTTCGAGAAATCCGAGCCGGCGCTCACGCTGCTGAAAGATGTATTAGTTCACGCGCATGTCGGCAACTGCGTCGTCGATCCGAACACGCCGGGCTACGGCGACCTGCACCCGCGTTTCGGTTGGCCGGGCGGCTGTAACGACGTGGGTGAACTGGTCACTTTCATCCGCGCGTTATTCAAGATCGGCTATCTGGCCGAGGGCAGGGCCGAGAAGCCGTGGATCGGCTTCGAGGTGAAGCCGCAGAGCGCGGCGGAGACTTCCGAGCAGATCATCGCCGGAACCAAGCGTGTCTGGGAAGAAGCCTGGGCGCGCGTCTAAAGCCAGCCACGAATTACACGAATTTCACACATCTGCGTGCGTCTCGTGCAATTCGTGAAATTAGTGGCGGGGAAATTCAGCGGAGACATTATGCCGAAACCAAAAGTGTTCGTGACGCGCCTCATCCCTCAAAAGGGACTAGAGATGGTGCACGAGGTGGCCGACGCCGAAGTGTGGCAGGAGGAGTTGCCGCCGCCCTACGAGGTCTTGCTGGAGAAAGTCAAAGGCGTTGATGGCGTTCTGACACTGCTGACGGACAAGATCGACGCTAACTTGATGGACGTGGCCGGCAAGTCGCTCAAGGTGATCAGCCAGATGGCCGTGGGCTACGACAACATCGACGTCCGGGCGGCCACCGAGCGCGGCCTCCCGGTCGGCAACACGCCGGGCGTGCTGACCGACACCACCGCCGACTTTGCCTGGGCCTTGCTCATGGCGGCGGCGCGGCGCGTCGTCGAGGGCGACAGATTCACGCGGGCGGGCCGCTGGAAGACGTGGGGGCCGACGCTGTTGATGGGGCCGGACGTTCACGGCGCGACGCTGGGCATCGTCGGCTTCGGGCGCATCGGGCAGGCGGTCGCCAAACGCGCTTCGGGCTTTGACATGCGAGTGATCTACAATGACAGAAACCGTCGCGAGGATTTGGAGAAGGCGATGGGCGCGCAGTACGCCGCGCTCGACACGCTCTACGCCGAGTCGGACTTCATCACGCTGCACACCGACCTGAACGACACGACGCGCCACATGATCGACGATGCGGCCTTCGCCAGGATGAAGCCGACGGCCATCCTGATCAACACGGCGCGCGGGCCGATTGTCGATCCGAACGCGCTGCACCGGGCGTTGAAGGATGGCCGGATTGCTTACGCCGCGCTGGACGTGACCGAGCCGGAGCCGATCCCGTTGGACAGCCCACTGCTCACGCTCGACAACATCCTCCTCCCGCCGCACATCGCCAGCGCCAGTTTTCAGACGCGCAACAAAATGGCGACGATGGCGGCGGCCAACCTCGCCGCCGGGCTTAATGGCGCGCGTTTGCCGAACTGCGTCAACCCGGAGGTCTACAAGTAATCGGCGACAGCGCCCCGCGTTATTCCCCGCCAACGATTTTCAAGAACGCTTGCGCCACGTTCGGGTCAAAGTGCTTGCCTGCCTGCTGGCGGAGGTATTCGCGCACCTTCTCCTCCGGCCAGGCCTCGCGGTAAGGGCGATCCGAGCGCAGCGCGTCCCACACATCCGCGACGGCGAAGATGCGCGCGGCCAGCGGAATGGTATCGCCCTTCAAGCCGCGCGGGTAGCCCGTGCCATCCCACTTTTCGTGATGGCAATACGGAATATCCAAAGCCGGCCGCAGGTACGCAATCGGCAAAAGCATCTGGTAAGCAAATACAGGATGATCACGCATGACCGCCCATTCCCCATCCGTCAACGGGCCGTTCTTGAACAGGATCCGGTCCGGGATTCCCATCTTGCCGATGTCGTGCAGTAGCGCGCCGCGCCGAATGTGTACCAATTCCGCCTCACCGATGCCCATCGCGCGCGCCAGCTTGAGCGTCATTTCTGTGACGCGCTGGGTATGGCCCTCGGTCTCTTGATCGCGCAGATCGAGGGCACGCGACCAGCCTTCGATGGTGGCGTCGTAGGCCAGGGTCAGTTGGATATTCGACCGCTGCACTTCGTCGAAGAGCTGCGCGTTGTCAATGGCGATAGCCGCCTGGCCGCCCAGCGTCTTCAAGAAGTCCAGCCACTCAGGATCTGGCGTGAGAGAAACGCGATGGAAGATTTCGAGCACGCCCTTGATCTGGCCTTTGGCAATGAGTGGAGCGCCGAAGTAGGCGATGAAGTGTTCACCGGCCAGAATAGGGGCGAGAAGACGGTCGCTCTCGGCCTCGGGCAGATTGCCGACGACGATGGTTCGGCGCTCCAACGCGGCGCGGCCGGCATGACCCTCGCCGAGCCGCAGGCGCGATTGGGCGATGGCGGCCGAGCGGAAGCCGCGCCCGGCGGCGTATTCCAGAATCTGGGTGTGAGGGTTAAGCAGCAGGACAGCGGCAGCGTCCACGCGCAATTGGACCGTGACTTGATCGAGGAAGATGTTGAGAGTCACGCGCAGATCGAGACTGGAACTGATGGCGTTGTCAATCGCGCGCAGGGCGGCGAGGCGTTCCAGACTGCGCTCGGTCTGCTCGTGCAGAGTCGCCCGGCGAATCGCGTTGGCTGCCATGTCGCCGATCGCCGTCAACAGGCGCACTTCGTCGCCGGTAATTTCGGCGCGGAGGCTGTTGTGCGCCACCATCAGCGCGCCGATGATCTCACCCTGCGCGATGAGCGGGACAGTGGCCACGGCGCGCGAATCGCCGAGCAGATCGGGCCAGTAAGCGCGTGGTTCGTTTCTGACGTCGTTCGTCACGTAGGGCCGGCCGGTGGCAATGGCGTAGCCGGCCAGCCCCTCGCCCGGAGGAATGCGCCGGCCGTTGGCGCGATCCAGGCCGGCGCGTCCCAGTTCGATGACTGTCTCGCCGGTGACCGGGTCGCGCATCGCCAGAAGTGCGCCGTCGGCCTCCGCCAGGGCGAGCGTTTGGTCGAGCAGGATCGGCAGCATTTCGGCGCGGGTGGGAGCGGTGCGGAGCGCGTTGGCGACGATGGCGATGGCTTCCAGTTCGCGCTCGCGCCGCCTGTAGTCGGTGATGTCTCTGTTCAAGCCCACCAGCCCAATGATCTTCCCGGCGCTGTCGCGCAGGGGCACTTTGGTTATCAAATTCCAGCGCGGCTCACCCGTCGTTTGAACGACGATGGGTTCCTCGTGGTCAACTATCGGCTGACCCGATCGAATGATTTCCTGTTCGTCGGCGAAGTATTGCGCCGCCAGTTCCTGTGGGAAAAAATCAAAGTCCGTCTTGCCGATGAGGTCGGCGACCGTGGCGGCGCCGGTGGTGAAGGCCGCCGCCGCGTTGGCGAGCAGGAACCGACTCTCGGTATCTTTAACGTAGATTTGGTGCGGCAGGTTATCAATCACGATTCGCAGCAGGGCGCGCTCGGCTGTCAGCGCCTCTTCGGCGCGTTTGCGCTCGGTGATGTCGCGGCTGATGCCCACCAGGCCGACGACGGCGCCGGCGCCGTCACGCAGCGGTATCTTGCTGGTCAAGAGCCATCTCGGCTGGCCGGTTTCATCTACGAAGGGTTCTTCGCGGTTGAGCAGCGGTTGGCCGGAGTGGACGACTGCCTGTTCGTCGGCGTAATATTGGGCCGCCAGTTCGTGTGGGAATATGTCGAAGTCCGTCTTCCCCAGGAGTTCTTCTTGAGAGGCAGCCTTCAGGCCGCGCATATGGGCCGTGTTGTTGACGACAAACTGGCTCTCGGTGTCTTTGACAAAGATGAAGTCGGGCGTGTTGTCAATCAGCGTGCGCAGCAGATTGCGCTCGCTGGACAGCGCCTCTTCTGCCCGCTTGCGCTCGGTGATGTCCAGCAGCGTGCTCAGAACGGCAGGGCGACCCTGATACGTCATCGCGCTCCCCCACACTTCCATTTCGATTTCCGTCCCGTCTTTGCGCTGGGCTCGGAAAGCATAGTGTGCGCTCATTACTTCACCCGACAGCCGTTTTCTCAGGTTTTCTCTGACCAACTCGCGATCTGCCTCCACCACCAGATCGACCGGTGACAAACCAATCATTTCGTCCGGCCGGTAACCGACCATTTCGGCCAGACGTGGATTCACATAAACGAACTGCCCTTCCCGGATGAGCGCGACCCCGGTGAGAGACTGCTCGACCAGCGCCCGGAACCGCGCTTCGCTTTCGCGCAGGGCCGCCTCGGCGCGTAACTGCTCGGTGACGTCGCGCGCCATGCCGCGCACAATCGGCGCCGGGACGCCTTCCGTGCGCAGGGTGTTGTTATATTCCCAGATACGCGTCTCGCCGGTGCGAGTGTGGACTTTCATGCGGCCTGTGGCTTTGCCGCGCGTCCGCAGCTCGGCCAGATACTCGTCAAACCCGTCACGCACTTCTGAAGCGAGAATATCCCGGATGTTCATCTGCAACAGAGTGTTCATTTCATAGCCCAGGGCGCGCGCCGCCCAGGGATTTACCGATAGGATCTGCCCGTCGAGCGCATGGGTGCAGATGAGATCCTGACTGTGTTCTACCAGGTCCCGGTAGCGGTCTTCGCTTTCCTGCAACTCCTGATCCGCCCGCCGCTTCTCGTCGCGGAGTCGCCTTTGCTCCAGCGCCTTCGTCACCGCCGGCCCCAGCCGCGCCAGCCGGTCTTTGACCACGTAGTCGGCTACGCCGTGTTGCATGGCCGACACGGCGAGTTCTTCGCTGATCGAGCCGGACACGATGATGAACGGAATATCCAGCCCGCGCTCCAGCAGTATGTCGTGAGCCTGCAAGCCGTCGAACTGCGGCAGGTTGCAGTCGGCCAGAATCAAGTCGAGCGCCGGGTCGAGAGCGGCCCGATACTCCGGCTCGGTTTCGGCGCGCCGCCAGTCGGGGTCAAACCCGCCCCGGCGCAGTTCATACAGCATCAACTCGGCGTCGGCCGGGCTGTCCTCGAGGATCAAAACACGCAGGGCAGTTGGCATACTCGACCTCCGACTTCAGATCGCAGATTGCGGCTTTGATGCGCTACGGTTCAGCGACGATTGTACACCGTGTTTTATCGGCGGGAAATAGCACCACACTCCGAATGACGGGGCACGGTGTAGTGGTACAATGTGCCGCCGAGGGAGCGCGTGTGAGATGGTTGATAAACGAATGTCTTTGCGCGAGGCCATCGCCCGCTTCGTCTCCGACGGCGACACGGTCGCCATGGGCGCCGCGCTGGAGGGTTTGATCCCGTTCGCCGCCGGCCACGAACTGATCCGCCAGCGGCGGCGCGGCCTCACTTTCATCGGCCCGATCTCCGACGCCCTGCTCGATCAACTCGTCGGCGCCGGATGCGTGAGCAAAGTTGTGGTCGCGTGGGCCGGCAATGTGAGCGAGGGGCTGGGCCACAACTATCGGCGCGCGGCGGAAGCCGGCATTCCCCATCGCATTCAAATCGAAGACCACACCAATCTCACCCTTGCGCTCGGATTGCTCGCGGGCGCATTGGGCGTGCCGTACATCCCGTCGCGCTCAGGCCTCGGCAGTGATCTTCCGGCCAGCAATCCGACGTTGCGGGTAATTGCCTCGCCTCTCGACGGTCAGCCGCTAATCGCCGTCCCCGCGATCCAGCCGGACGTCGCCGTCCTGCACGTTCAACGCGCCGACGCCGAGGGCCGGGCGCACTGCTGGGGCGCGCTCGGCGTGACCAACGAGGCCGGGCTGGCAAGCCGCCGCATCATTCTCACCGCGGAAGAGATCGTTCCCGGCGATGTGATTCTGAGCGACCCGAATCGAATCATCGCGCCGCATTTCAAAGTCGTGGCTGTGGCGCACGCGCCGGGTGGGGCGCACCCCTCGCCGGCGCAAGGCTATTACGGCCGCGACCACGCCTTCTTCGGCGAATACCATCGCCGTTCGCGAACGCCCGACGACTTCGCGGCGTGGCTCGACGAATGGGTGCTGCGCCTGCCCGATCGCGCGGCGTATGTCGAGCGCCTCGGCGCGGAGCGATGGCAATCACTGACCCTGCGCGACCATCGCTTCGCCGCGACAGTGGACTACGGGCTGTAACGCGGGAGCGTGCCGATTATGCCGGACTACACGCCGCAGGAACTGATGGTCATCGCCGCCGCGCGCGAGGTTCGCGACGGCGAGGTGGTCTTCGTCGGAATGCGTTTGCCGCTGCTGGCCTTCGCGCTGGCCAAGCGCACTCACGCGCCGAACGCGGCCGGCCTGTTCGAGAACGGCATCCTGCGCGACCGGCCGATTGACGAACTTCTGATGACCATGTCCGATCCGCCCAACGTGAGTGGCGCGAGTTGGTGCACGAGTCTGCTCAACGTGATGGCGCTGCTTCACCGTGGCAGCGCAGACCTCGGCTTCATCGGCGGCGCGGAGGTGGATCGTTTCGGCAACGTGAATTCGTCGTACGTGGGGAACTCTCGCGCGCCGCGCGTGAAACTACCCGGCTCCGGCGGCGCATGCGACATCGCCTCGCACGCCGGGCGCTTCATCGCGATCATCGAGCACGACCGGCGGCGACTGCCGGAGCGTGTCTCGTACGTCACGTCGCCGGGCTATGGCAGTGGCGGGGATTGGCGTCGGCGGGTTGGACTGAGGGGTGGGGGGCCGTCGGCGGTCATCACGACGCTGGGCGTGTTGGGTTTCGACGCGGAGACGAAGGAGGCGGAGTTGCGCTCGATCCATCCGGGCGTGGCGCTAGACGATGTTCGGGCAAACACCGGTTGGCCGCTGCGCGTGAGCGGCTCTCTTGCGCCGACGCCGCCTCCCGCGCGCGATGAACTTGAGATCGTCCGGGCGCTGGACAAGGACGGTATCTGGACGCGATAAGGACGTCGGGCGATTTGAAAGTCACGCGGCACTCGTTGCTCGCTCACTGATCTCCCGCACCACCATCTCTCCGATCTGCGTGGTGCTCAGTCCGCTGCGCGCGTCCACCGACGGGATGCGCTGAGAGGCCAGTAACCCGGCGATGGCCGACTCGACTCGCTCGGCGGCGCACTTCTCGCCGAGAAAATCGAGCATCATCCCCGCCGCCGCGATCGCGCCCAGTGGGTTGGCG
>JACQED010000260.1 GCA_016200785.1 Chloroflexota bacterium | reverse complement strand
GTCTTCGAGTAGCATGGCATCTTTCCTACGGTCGCTTGGTTGGCGAGGGCGGCAGTGTTTCGGAGGGAATCGGTTTCGCCGTGGGGGCGAGGGTCGGCGTGGGGCTGGGCAACTCAGTCCCGGGGACACCGGGCGTCGGCGAAAAGCGAGGCGTGCGGCTTGGGATCGGCGTATCCGACGGGGGCAGAGTCGCCGTGTCGGTCACGGGCAGAGGCGTCAGCGTCTCCGTCACGATCGGCGTCGGGCTGGGAGTCGGCGTGATTATGCCGTTGAGGGTGTAAAGGCGGATCACCACGCCGCCGAAGCCTCCCATCAAGCCCTCATCCCGACCGGCGTAAACGACGCGCACGCCGGCTCCGTTGCCGGTGACGACCTCGACCGAATTCTTTCCCGTGTATTCTTGAGTCTTTCCCGGCGCGACGATGCCGCTGAAAACATCCGTCCCGTCCACCATCACGCGCACCCACGCCGTCTGCTCGAAGTTGAGCGTGACCGGCA
Organism: Chloroflexota bacterium; assembly: GCA_016200785.1. GTDB lineage: Bacteria > Chloroflexota > Anaerolineae > Anaerolineales > JACQED01 > JACQED01. Next base: position 7,120 of record JACQED010000260.1, on the reverse strand, counting down.
CGCTCGTCAGCGGTTGTGTGATGGGAGCCAGCGTGGCGGTAGCGGAGACGACGACCGCCGTGGCAGTGGGCGACGGCGTGTCGGTGGGGCGGCCGAGTTCAAGCGGCGTGGACTCGGGCGTCGGGTTGAAGAAATCGGCGGCCAGCCGCGATCCGCCCCAGATGAAGAAGGCGATGAGCGCGATGACGATCAGGCCGCCGACCAGCACGTCGGCAGACAACCAGCGCCCTCGGCGCGAGGCGACGGGAACGCCCGGCGCCCGATCGCCCGTCGTCGTGGGCGGAGGCTGAGGGGCCAGCGGCGCGGGCGCGACGGGTTGAATCGGCAGCGCAGGCCGAGGGCGCGGCGCGACGGGTTGGGTGCGCTCCTGAGACGCGATGGGGCGTTGAGGCGCGGCGCGAGGCGAACGCTTGGACGTGGCATCGAACTGCGTGAGGAGTTGGTCGGCGTTGAGGCCGAGGTGCTGAGCGTAGTTGCGGAGGAAGCCGCGCGCCTGAGCGGCCGAGGGGAGCGCGTTGAACTCGCCCGCCTCGATGGCGATCAGGTATTTGGCGCGGATACGAGTCGCCCGCTCGACGTCTTCAATCGTCAGACCGCGAGCTTCGCGCGTATCGCGCAAGAGCGCGCCGATCGAGTCACCCATGCTCAACCGAGCAGGAATCAGGCGGAGGCCTCAGCCGGCTCGGGCGTGGGTGCGGGAGCCTCGACCTTCGCCGTCGCCGGCGCCGCTTCGCCTTCGCGGTGGATAACCACGGTGACGTGCGGGATCAGGTCGGCGGTGAGGCGCACTGGAATCTTGAATTCGCCGAGTTCGCGCAGAGGCTGATGGGCGATGTGCCGGCGATCAATCGTCTCGCCCGTTTGCGCCTTGATGCCCTCGGCGATCTGGGTGGTGGTGATCGAGCCGTAGAGTTTGCCGGTTTCGCCGGCGCGGGCGGCGAAGCGCAGGGTGAGGCCGTCCAGTTTTCCGGCCAACCCGCCGAGTTCCGAGTTGAGCTCGACGCGCTGTTTGGCGGCGGCGGTCTTGATGGTCTCGGCCCGGGCCAGCGCGCCGGAGGTGGCGAGCATCGCCAGCCCTTGCGGGATCAGGTAGTTGCGCGCGTATCCGTCGGCGACTTTCTTCACATCGCCGGCGTGGCCGAGTTTATACACGTCTTTGAGAAGCAAAACTTTCATGGAGGTCAAGCCCTTTCGTTGAGGTGGTGGGGCAGTGACGTAGCACTGTCCGTACGGCGGGCGAAGGGTACAACGCCCTGGTTGTGTTGGCCCTCACCCCGGCCCGTGCACAGCCCCCCGCTTGCGGGGTCTCCCAGAGGGAGAGGGGGAACAGGAGGGAACGGGCGAGATTCTACCAGAGGGGAATGATTCTGAGAAGGGTTCGGAAAAGGAAGCAGATCAAAGCGCGCCGCCTACTCCCCTCGCTTCTTCTCCATCAAAATCCCTGCCTCTCCCCCCGCGTAGTATCCCGGCCAGCGATCAGCTTCTTCGTAGCCAAAGCGGCGATAGAGCGCGATGGCCGGCGTGTTGCTGGCGCGTACGGTGAGTTTGATGGAGGACTCGGTCAGCCCCGCTTCGCACTGGGAGAGAAGACGCGAACCGATGCCTCGCTGTTGATATTCTGGGTGGACGCCGATCGTCGAAATCCAGGCGAAGCCTTCGGCAGTGCGCGGCTCGCCGGCCACGAAGCCGATCAGCCGGCCATCGGCGACTGCCTTCAGCCGCACCGCGCCGAATGCGCCGTAAACGAAGATAAGTTCACCATATCCCCACGCATCGCGCCCGAAGCACGCTTTCTCTAATGCGCGCACGGCACGGATATCGCGAAAAGAGGAAGGAAGGATGTGGATGCCGTTAATCTGTTTGCCTCTGAGGTATCCGAGGGCGGGGCGGGCCGCTGTCCGCTTTGCCTCGACCGGCGGCGACGCCACGACCGCGAGGGGTATGAGCGCCAAGCCAACGAATGATACCACATTCGTCGCGTCTCCGCGTCTGCGCCGCGAGCCTGAATGACAGAGTCCATCCAACGTCGTGATTTACGACACTCAGAGGACGTCACGCCGATATGGTATTGTCGGCGAGGGGCTGTGTCCCGGCGTTGCGCCAAACGGCCGGGCAAGAGGTGACTATGTTCAACGAAATCCTGGTTCCGCTGGATGGCTCGGAACTGGCAGAGAGCGCGCTCGACCCGGCGCTGGCACTGGCGCGAAAGAATTGCGCCGAGTTGATTTTTCTGCGCGTTCTGCCTCTGTAGCCGGTCAAAGTTTCTGCGGGCGGCTATGGTGCGGTGTGGCCCGATCCAATTCAGAAGCGCCTTCAAGAGGAAGCCAAAGAATACCTGCACATCCTTACAACAGATCGATCTCCGCTTTCACAACCGTCGGATTCTCCGGCGGGCGTTGCAGGCGGAAGCCGAGTCTGCGGCAGACGCTCTGCATGCCGTAGTTCTCCGGAAGTATCTCACCGCTGATCCGCGCGAGTCTCTCGTCGCGCCCCACTTGCAGGAGTCGGCTCAACAACTCCGTCCCCAGTCCCTTGCCCTGAAACCTGTCGGTGATGAGCACGGCGAACTCCGCTTCGTTCGCGGCGCGCAATTTGGTCAATCGCCCCACGCCGAGAATCTCGTGCGCGCCCGTCTCCGGGTTTTTGCGATCGGCCACCAGCACCATCTCGCGATCGTAGTCAACGAAACACACGCGGATCAACCGCTCGTGCGAGGTGCGCTGGCTCAACCCGATCATGTGGAAGTAGCGCAGATACACCGTCTCTTCCGACAGCGTCTGGTGGAACGCGACCATCAGCGGCTCGTCCTCCGGGCGGAGCGCGCGGATGGCGACGGTCGTGCCGTCTCGCGCCTCCCACGTGCCGGAGTATTGAATCGGATACGGACGGATGGCGAGACGCGGGAGTTGATCCTCGGTCGCCTCGGGCGCGTGCAGGATGATCCGAGCGTCAAGGGCGATCAACTGCTCGGGCGACACCAGCAGCGGATTGACGTCGATCTCCTTGATCCATCGCTGTTCGACGACCAGTTGGCTGAACCGCACCATCAAGTCCTCGAGCGCCCCGACATTGACCGCTTTGCCTCCATGGTCCGCCTGCATAGCCTGGTAGACTCGGGTCTGCTCCATCATGCGGCGCGCGAGGGTCGTGTTGAGCGGCGGCAGGGCCAGAACGCGATCGCGGAACACCTCCACGTTTCGCCCGCCGAGGCCGAAGAGCAGCACCGGGCCAAACTGCGGATCGATACTGCTCCCGACGATCAGTTCCCAGCCGTCGCCCCGAATCATTGGCTGGACGGTGACGCCCGATTCCCCGTCGCCGACCCTCTCCCGAACCGCCGACACAATCGCGCGATACGCGCCCCGCACCGCCTGCGCGTCACACAGATCCAATCGCACGCCGCCCACGTCAGACTTGTGCGCGATCGTCTCCGAGTGAATTTTGAGGACGACGGGATACCCGATCTCCTCCGCCAGTCGAACGGCAGTCTCTTCGTCAGCGGCAACCCGCGCTTCAGTGACGGGAATGCCGTAGGCCGTGAGGATGCGCTTGGAGTCGGCCTCGGCGAGAATCGTTCGGCCCTGCCGCCGCGCGCCTTCGACGATCTCGCGGGCCTGAGCCCGATCGGGAGCGCCGTTGTCGAAGTCCGCCGGCAGCGACGGGGTTTCGTAGATCGAATGCAGGTTGTAACTGTAGCGCCACATGGTGTTGAACATGTGCGCGGCCATGTCGGGATAAGGGAAGGTCGGAATGTCGGCGCGGTTGAGGATCGCCGCGCCGGACTCAACGCCCGCCCCGCCCATCCAACTCGCGAGCATCGGCTTGCCGCGAATCTTGGCGAACGGCTGCAACCTCTCGGCGGTGCGCGCCGGATCCGTCATCGCCTGCGGAGTCAGAATCGTCAACAGGCCGTCGCTGTTCGGATCGTTCGCGGCGATCTCGACAACCTTCGCGTAGCGTTCCGCTTCGGCGTCGCCGAGAATATCGATCGGGTTGCGGCGGCTCCAGTGAGGCGGAAGAATCTCGTTGAGCGCCTCCACCGTCTGCGGCGATAGTTCTGCCAGCGCGCCGCCGCCGGCAATCAGCGCGTCGGTGGCGATCACGCCGGCCCCGCCGGAATTGGTGACGACCGCCAGCCTCGGTCCCTTCGGGCGCGGCTGTTTCGCCAGCACTTCGGCCATGTAGAAGAGGTCGGAGAGGCTGTTGACGCGCAGGACACCGCAACGGCGGAAGGCGGCGTCGAGCACGTCGTCACTGCCGGTGAGCGATCCGGTGTGCGAGGCGGCGGCGCGCCCGGCGGCTTCGGCGCGCCCGGCTTTCATCACGATGATCGGCTTGGTGAGCGCGACTTCGCGCGCGGCGGAGAGGAACGATCTCGCATCGCCGATCGTTTCCATATGGATGAGGATGCTGTGGGTGCGCCCATCGTAGCCGAAGTAGTAGATGAGATCGCCCCAGTCCACCTCGGCCATCGAGCCGATTGAGATAAAGGCGCTGAAGCCGATGTTCTCGCGCAGGCTCCAGTCAAGGACTGCCGCGCCCAGCGCCCCGCTCTGGCTGATGAAGGCGACGTCGCCGGCGCGCGGCATGGCCGAGACAAACGCGGCGTTGAGTCCGATGGTCGGCCTCATCACGCCGATGCAGTTCGGGCCGATGAGGCGTATGCGGCCACGCCCCGCCGCCTCGACCACTTGCCGCTCCAACTCCGCGCCGACCTCACCGCATTCCTTGAAACCGCCCGACAGAACGATGGCGCCTCTCACGCCGGCCTCGGCGCATTCACGCATGATGCCGGGCACGGTGGAAGCGGGTGTGACGACGACGGCCATATCGACCGGGTCGGGCACGGCGGCTATGTTCGGATACGCTTTGACTCCGAGGACACTGTGCCGCTCGGAGTTGACCGGGAAGACCGTGCCGCCGAACGGACTGCTGATGAGATTCAACAGCACCGTGCGCCCGGCGCCGCCGGCTTCTTCACTCGCGCCGATCACGGCGACGGAGCGCGGCGCGAAGATCGGATCGAGCGGATGCCGCTTGTCGGGGGGAACGTCGGTGCGCGCGAGAGCGAGAGGCATTTGCGCAGTGTGCTGACCACAAAGGCACCAAGGCGCCAAGTTCACCAAGTCATTCTTCGTGCCCCCGGTGTCTTTGTGCCTTCGTGGTAAACTCCAAGGCAGTCTCCTAGACCACAACTTCCTCCGGCACGCGCATCTCCTCGTTGATCTCGACAATCTCAGCCGGGATGTTGTCGAAGATCAGTTCGGAGCCGACCATCTGCCGCGCGTAGTTCTTGACCACCTTGTCCCAGTATTTCTTGGTGACGTAGTAGACGCGCGCCCCGCCGAGTTCGTGCTGATACTCCGGCCACGGGTAACTGGGCTGAGCCATGCCGACGCCCCAGCGATGCCAGCCGTTGTAACTCTCGTAGGTGGCCCACCACTCTTTGTTGCCGAGGATCTCGAAGGCATAATACGCTTTGGTGTAATACATGATAGCGCCGATGCGCCCGCCGCGCAGCAGGGCCATGGTGTGCAGGCTGATGTTGATATCTTCGTTGAGCAGGCGCCCGTTGGCGAAGCCGGCCCACACGCCGTCGATCAGGCCGACCAACACGTAGGGGTCTTTGAGGCGTTTGCGATACCAGCCCATCAGCTCGGCGTACACGCGGGCGCCGACGATGTCGTAGAAGTCATGGTCGGTCTCCATCACCCGCTTCATGTACTGCATCATCGCCGGGGCCTCGTCGAGGCGGGCCTCGCGGATGTACATGCGGCGGCCGTCTTTCAGGTTGATGAGCGCGCCCGGCCACGGCTTGATGTCCATGGACGGCGCCTGAAGCAGGGGCTCGATTTCGCGCACATCGAGCGTGATTTGTTGTTGCGACACTTTTTCCGGAGGTTCGAGAATCATGGCAGCAGTTCTCCTTTCGGGCTTGATATGTGACAGGCAATCTACCCCAAAGGCGCGAAGACCCTAAGAACACGAAGAAAACTTGGTGAACTTAGTGGCCTGGTGCCTTTGTGGTTAATCCTTATGAGACACGCCCTCAACTCATGTTAGCTTGAGTCAGTTTGTTGATGCGCTCCACGTGCTTCGGGTCGTAGCAGTCGCCGAATTTTGTCTTGGGCATGCTCTCCTTCTTTTTCATCAAGTCCTCGTACTCTTTGTCTTCGACAAAGGCGACACAGCGGCCAATGCTGGTCTCGCCGTCCACAAAGCGCCACGGGAAGAAGCCGACGGTCACGCGCCGGTTGAGCAGGAGGTCGATGTCGCCGCCGAGGCACTCGGCGTGGATGATCCCGTAAGGGAACATCTCGATGTGCATCAACTGATACTTGCTGTCGTCGAAGAATTCGGCCAGCGGCTTGCCGTATTTCTTCTCGAAGACCTTCTGCGCTTGCCGGGCCTGGCGCGGTTGCCAGTCGCGAATGATCGTGTTCATCGGGTGGTCGGCGCTGCCGCAGTCCACCGCCAGCCAGCGCAGTTTCTTGGCTTTGCACCACTCGGCGAATTCGCGGTCGGGGCCGGGGTGCTTCACGAAGTAGCGAATCTCGTCGGCGTTGGGCTGATCCCAGCCGAAGTGGTGGTAGCCGGTGTGAATGATGACGATGTCGCCCTCCTTCACTTCCACCCGCTCCTCGAACATCTTGCTGGTGTAGACGTCGTAATCGCCGCAGACGTCGCTCAGATCGACGACGACCCCCTCGTGAACAAGATAGTCCATGCTCAGCGAAGCCATGTCCTTGCCCGGCGTGTAGAAGTGAATCTCGCCGTCGAGGTGCGTGCCCAGGTGGTTCGAGTGCGTGAGCAGCTGCCCGTTGGCTCCGTTGGGCGCGAGGCGCTTGAAGTATTTCACTTGAAGCGGTTCGTAGGTGGGCCAGGCCGGTGTGCCGATGCCCAGTGGGATAGTGAGGTCGATGATTTTCATAGGGTAGTCTCCTTGTTGTCGCACCGCAGAGAGCGCTGACTCCGCAGAGTCTCTTTTCTCTGCGCCCTCTGCGAACTCAGCGGTAAATGGTCAGCAAAACGTTCTGAATGCTGCGAACGCATCCCTGAAACATTTCTCCGGCGCGCGGAGGATTCCGGCGCCGACCATGCCGACGCCGGGGTCTTTGTG
>JACQED010000259.1 GCA_016200785.1 Chloroflexota bacterium | reverse complement strand
TCCCTCGCGAGGCGATCGGCTACGTCGTCGGCACGGGCTATGGCCGTTACAAGGTCACGTTCGGCGATGCCCAGATCACCGAGATCACCTGCCACGCGCGCGGAGCGCACACGCTGTTCCCGGGCACGCGCACGGTGATCGACATGGGCGGGCAGGACACGAAGGCGATTAAGGTCGGGACCGACGGGTCCGTCGTGGACTTCGCCATGAACGACAAGTGCGCCGCCGGCACGGGGCGCTTTCTGGAAGTGACCGCCCGCGCGCTGCAACTCAGCCTCGCCGACCTGGGCGAGATTTCCGCCCGCGCGGCGCGCGACGTGCCTATCTCCAGCATCTGCACCGTGTTCGCCGAGTCGGAGGTCATCACGCTGGTGGCCGAGGGCGCGGAGCGAGCCGACATCGTGGCCGGGTTGCACCGGGCCATCGCCAAGCGCGTGGGCGCGATGGTCAAACGCATCGGGCCGAACCCGGTCATCGCCTTCGCCGGTGGCGTCGCCAAAAACCCCGGCGTCAAGCGCGCGCTGGAGCGGGAACTCGGCGTGAGCCTCGTCGTCCCACCCGAACCGCAGATCGTCGGCGCGCTGGGCGCGGCGCTCATCGCCCGCGACGGGGAGGGATAGATCTATGAACCGCGTTCATTCTCCCTGGGAGTGTGCTATGTATCTCTTCCTTGTCCCGCTGTTCGTCGGTCTCGTGCTTGCCGGCGCGAGCGCGTTCACCGCGGCGTATTCGCGGCGCTTCGGCGAGCGCGGCGGGCAGATCGTCACCGCCGTGTTGCGCAACCTCCTCGGCATCCCGCTTTGGCTCATCGGCTACCTGTGGGCGTGGGCCATTCCATCGCCGTGGGTCTTCACTCCGAGCACCTTCCTCACCCTCCTCGGCTGGATCCTCGTTCTTGCCGGATCGGTGTCGTTGATAGTGGGACACCTCTACGTAGGAATGCGTTCGCATCTGCCGTCGGTGCGCGATACACTCGTGCGCCACGGCTTGTATGCCTACGTCCGACATCCCATCTACGCCGGCGGGCTGGTGATGCTGCCGGGCTTCGTGCTGATCCGGCCCAGCCTCACCGTTCTGCTGGCCTCGGCTATCGTCTTTGCCTACGTCTTCGTGCAAGCCCGGCTGGAGGAGATTGACCTCGTCCAACGCCTCCCGGAATATCGGGACTACATGCGCGAAGTGCCGCGTTTTGTCCCGCGCCTGCGGCAGAGGAACGAGTGGTAAGCGATCTGATCAACGAGAAAGCCATGCCCGCCAGTGCAACCAGAAACAACGGCCAGTTGAAAACGGTCGGCCGCGCGCTGGCGACCGCCACCGGGCCGCCCGGCAACGCGCGCAGGGCGTCGGCCACAAAAACGTAAAGCGCCAACGGTACGCTGACGCCGGCCACGCCCCACTCGACGAGTGTGAACCGCAGCGCCTCACTCCGTTCTGCCTTGACGACGGCCAGAGCCCCGCCGATCACCAACAACAGGGCGACGAGCACGGGCGCCAGCACCGGCCCCCACCACGGCAGCGGGATGAAGAACAGCACATCCCAATCGAGCAGCGTTTTCGGCCAGCCGATGAAGACGGCCAGCCAGGCGTAATAGAAAATGTCCCACAGCCCGAAGGCGAAGACGGCGTACCCGACCCGATCCTGCCATCGCCACCCGGCGATCCAGCCGACTATCGCCAGCATCACCAGCGTGGCCGCTTCGCGCCCGATCTCGATCGGGGTGTATCGGTCGGGCCTCAGCGGCATATCGCGCAGCAGATCGCCGATCCCGTACATGGCCCGCAGATAGACGACGACGGCCGCCTCGACGTAGGCCATGGCGATGGCAAACAAGCCGACGATCAGCAGGCATTGGCACGCCCGTCCACTTTTCTCGCTCATCGTCAACACCTCCCCGCTTGGGCGGCTGAGTGGGAGTCTAACGCCATTTGGCGCACGGTGGTACGCGCCATTTTGCCTGTTTGAAAACCCGCCAAATAGCGCTAGCGATTCCGGTTTGCGCGGCGTACCATGTAACAAGATCACAGGGCAGTTTCTCCGCAAAACACGCTTGCGATCAGAAAGTTCACCATGATGCGCAACTCGTTTTCTCTCGGAACGATCTTCGGCATCGAACTGCGCGCCGACCTGTCGTGGCTGGTCGCCTTCGGCCTGGTCGTGTGGATGTTGAGCGCGCACGACTTCCCTATGAACTACAGCCAGTTGGCGCCCGGCGCCACGTTCGGGCTGGCGATCGCCACCGCTATCTTTTTCTTCGCCTCGGTCGTAGCCCACGAACTCGGCCACAGCCTGGTCTCGGCGCGCCTCGGCCTGCCCGTGCCGCGCATCACGCTGTTCATCTTCGGCGGCATGGCCCAGTTGAGCCGCGAACCACAGCGCCCCCGCGATGAATTTCTCATCGCCGTCGCCGGGCCATTGGTGAGTTTCGCGCTCGCGCTCGGCTTCGGCGCGCTGGCCTGGGCCGGGCCGGGCGTCGTCGGTTTGCCGCTGACCGCCTTCGGCCGATGGCTGAGCACCGTCAACTTCGCCCTGGCGCTGTTCAATTTGCTCCCGGGCTTCCCGCTCGACGGCGGCCGGATACTGCGCGCAATCGTGTGGGGCCTCTCGCGCAACTTCAAAGCCGCGACGGCCCTGGCCGGGATGGCCGGCCGGCTGATCGCCTTCGGCCTGATCGGCTGGGGCCTGCTGCTGGCCTTCCGGGGCAACTGGGCCGATGCGCTATGGATCGCCTTTGTCGGCTGGTTCATCGAACAGGCTGCCTCGCAGAGCGTGGCGCGCGTCGCCTTGCAAGATACGCTCGCCGGGCACACGGCCCGCGAGGCGATGATGACCGACTGCCCGCGCGTCGGGCCGGCGATGACGATTCAGAAACTGGTGGATGAAGTTGTGCTCGCGAGTGGGCGGCGGTGCTTCCCGGTCGTCGGCGGCAACCGGGTGACCGGCCTGATCACGTTGAACGAGATCCGCGCCGTCCCGCGCGAAGAGTGGGCCACCACGACGGTGGGCACGGCGATGATCCCGCTCAAGGAACTGAAGTCGGTGTCGCCCGAGGCCGGGCTGATTGAGGTCTTCGAGCAAATGACCGAGGCTGACGTGAATCAAATTCCAGTCGTCGAGAACGGCCAATTGGTGGGGATGGTCGCCCGCGACAACATCCTCGCTTTCCTGCAGGCCCGCGCGGCGCTGGGAGTCTAACCGATGAACATGCCATCACGTTTGACTCGCGGCCTGCTCCTCTGGCTGACCGTCTTGCTGGGCATCGGCATTCTCTACTACGTCAGCCGTAGGCAACAACAGGCACAGCCCATCGAAGCGCCGCTCAGCAAGGTGGCGGCTGAAGTGCGGGCCGGCAATGTGGCCGGCATCGAAATCGCCGGGCGGACGTTGAATATCACATTGAAAGACGGCTCCCGGCTTGTCTCGCGCAATGAGGACGGCGCGACACTCACCGAAACGCTGCGCGGCCTCGGCGTCGCGCCCGAAGAATTGTCGAACGTCGTCGTGCAGGTCAAAGCCCCGGCGCAGTGGAATGGCGTCGTCTCACTGCTCGCCATGCTCGTGCCGGGCCTGCTCGTCGCCGGGCTGGTGTTCTTTATGCTGCGTCAATCGCAGGGCGCGCAGAATCAGGCGCTCTCATTCGGCCGCAGCCGGGCGCGGCTGAAAGACCCTCAACAGCCAGGCGTGACTTTCTCGGACGTGGCGGGTGCAGAAGAAGCCAAACAGGAACTCGTCGAAGTCGTCGAGTTTCTCAAAGAGCCGGAGAAGTTCATCAGTCTGGGCGCGCGCATCCCCAAAGGGGTGCTGTTGGTCGGCAGTCCGGGCACGGGCAAGACGTTGCTCGCCAAAGCGGTCTCCGGCGAGGCCGGCGTGCCGTTCTTCTCCATCGCCGCCTCCGAGTTCGTGGAGATGTTCGTCGGCGTCGGCGCCAGCCGGGTGCGCGACCTGTTCACGCAGGCCAAGCGCCATTCGCCGTGCATCGTCTTTGTGGACGAGATTGACGCCGTCGGACGGCATCGAGGCGCGGGCCTGGGTGGGAGTCACGACGAACGCGAGCAAACGCTCAATCAGATTCTCGTCGAGATGGACGGCTTCAACACCGACACGAACGTGATCATCATGGCTGCGACCAACCGCCCCGACATCCTCGATCCGGCCCTCCTGCGGCCGGGCCGTTTCGACCGGCGCGTGGTGCTCGACCGGCCCGACATGCGCGGGCGCGAAGCGATTCTCCAGGTCCACACGAAGGGCAAGCCGGTGGCGGCGGAGGTTGACCTGACGCAGATCGCCAGAGCCACGCCGGGGTTCGTCGGCGCGGATCTCGAAAACGTGGTGAACGAGGCGGCCATCCTCGCCGCGCGCCGCGACAAGAAGCAGATCGGTCCCGCCGAGTTTCAGGAGGCGGTCGAGCGCGTGATCGCCGGGCCGGAGCGCCAGAGCCGGATCATCAGCGAGCACGAGCGGCGCGTCATCGCCTTTCACGAGGCCGGGCACGCACTGGTCATGCAAGCCCTGCCGGAGTGCGATCCGGTGCGGAAGGTGAGCATCATCCCGCGCGGGATGGCCGGCGGTTACACGCTGGCCCTGCCCGCCGACGACCGCACCCTGCACAGCCGCAGCAAGTTCCGGGCCGACCTGGCGGCGATGCTCGGCGGGCGCGTCGCCGAAGAACTCGCCTTTGCCGACGTGACTACCGGCGCGGCGGACGACCTCGAACGCGCCACGCAACTCGCCCGCGCGATGGTCACGCGCTACGGCATGAGCGAGGCGCTGGGGCCGATGATCTTCGGCCAGAAACAGGAACTCGTCTTCATCGGCAGGGAAATCGGCGAGCAACGAGACTACTCCGAAGAGGTGGCGGCGCAGATTGACGCCGAAGTGCGCGCGCTGGTGAACGAGGCGTACCAGCGAGCAAAGGACATTCTGACCGGGTGGCGATCGAAACTGGATCGGGTGGCGGCGGCATTGCTGGAAGAAGAGACGATTGACGGCCGCCGCCTGGCTCAGTTGTGCGAGGGCGAGCCCTCAAGCCGATGGGAAGATATGCCAGACGCCGCTCTCGCGCCTGTCGAAACTTACAGTGGTGTGAAAGTGTAGCGATTCCAGCCCCGAACGGTGCGCTGTCGTAGGCATCACCGGAACATTCACGGCTCTGTGGCCCGGCGGTCGTGGATGGAGCGGCTGTCTCAGCCGGGCCGAGGGGCGTGGCACGCCGACCACTCGCCGCCGCCCTGCTTCGTCAGGGCATCTAACAAGAACGGCCTCACTCAATTGTCGGCCACCGGCCACGCCCCGATGGGCGGGCCCGAACGCACGCGGGGCGACCAGCCCTTCGACGTTCGGGCTCGCGTGTTGCCGCACGCCGGGTAGAGCGACCGAGGAGTGAAACGCGCGGTCGTGCGCTGGTGGGTGAAACCGTTATGCCCGTGGCCCTGACACAACTCAACTGCCCTAATTGCGGAGCGCCGGTGAACAGGGATGGCCAGTATGGCAAGCCGATCACCTGCCCGTAT
>JACQED010000258.1 GCA_016200785.1 Chloroflexota bacterium | reverse complement strand
TCAAGGAGCGTCGCGACGCGGAGCGAAGGGTGACTGCTAAAGGTTGCATTCATTTTGCGGCCAACGAAATTTTCCGATTTCCGCTTGAAAATCGCGGGACCAGACGCCACGCCGTTTGCCGTTGGGTCGCGCTGCCTTGGCGAGCTCGGCGGCTACGTTGTTGGCGATCCCCAGCGCACGCACGGACAGCCGCTACTCAGTAGGCAGCGCAAAATCCCGCGCAGCACGGTCGCTAGCGAGTAGGAACCGCACAGGACCAGTCTGTCTAATGTGTGGTGGACTTGAAAGGAGCTACACTGCTTCAACCCACCCGCTAGCGAGTAGGGACCACACTGTTCAAGTCTGTCTAATGCGTGGTGGATTTGAAGGGGTCGTAACTGCTTCAACCTGCCCGCTACTGAGTAGGCACCGCACAGTTTCATTTTGTGCAATGCGCGGTGATTTGGAAGCAGTTGCGCGCCGCTGAACCCGCCGGCTAGCGAGTAGCAGCCGTAAGAATTCGGTCGTGCCTCGCCGCTACTGGAGGCTGGGAGGAGGGCGAGACAGACGATCTCATCGGCGTAGAGGCGTAGCAGGGTATTTGGCGTACGGCATTTGCTTTCTGTATGGAGACGGATCACCGATCTTGTTCGCCCGCCCGCGTGTCGATTTCGTAAAGCCCGTTCTTCTCGTTCCTACGCCAAACGCCTGGCGCCCTACGAATCACCACCGCCTCTCGTCTACACCGCTCTCCAACACGGGCAACTCCGGCGACGCTTCCTCCGCCAACGGACGATACAGCGCCAGCGCCTCGGGCAGCCAAGCATTGATCTGCTCGATGCGCGTGCTGTGGCTCGGATGCGTCGACAGGAACTCGGGAGGTTGCTCGCCTTTTTCGAGCTGCTTCATGCGTTCCCACACAGCGAGTTGGTGCGCCAGATGCTCCGCGAGGAGCAGCAACGCGAGGTGCGCCAGCGCATCGATGCCGCCCTGGCCGAGGGGATCGAGAGCGGACGGTCAACACCGATGACCGCGCAAGACTGGGACGCCATCCGGCGCGAAGGACAACGTCGCCTCAAGAAGGCGAAGTGATGATCTCCGGGAAAGAGTCGAGCAGGAAGTGTGCGCCGGTGCATTCGCGACAGCGGACGAGGCCATCCGACAGGCGATTCTCTCGCAGCATGAACGTTTGGAGCTTCGGCGTTCCGTCCTCAACACCGATGCAGCCATCGACCGCGGCGAGTTCGTGACACCCGAGGCATCCCGCGCTCGCATTGCCGAGCTTGCTGACAAGTACCGCGCGTGATGAAGCCGCGAAGCATCCGTTACGCGATGTGGCTGGATTGTTAGCGACGTAGTCGCGCCAAAAGGGAACCCACGATGGCTTCGACCAAGACGATCATTGAAGAGATTCGCCAGCTGTCGGCCCGGGACCGTCGCGTGGTGATCAAACAGCTAGAACAGTTGAAGACGGAATCGACAACGGTGGCCAAGAGGCGGCCGGCCACAAGCGGGAAGGCGAAGAACCGTCCATACGCCGCACTGCTTGAGCTTGCGGGCGCAGCGCACAGCAACGAGGTGGACGTCTCCACCGACAAGTATCGCCACCTCGCTGCCGCGTACGCGGATACGCACGACGCGACGTGAGCACCAGAGCACTTCAAAACATTGAGTCAGAATCTCGGACACAAGTTGGTTAGCGAACAGGCCAGCCCGAGCGACGGCTTGGCGGTCAACTTCGGCTTGTGCTACCGTGCCGCACATGGACAGCATCGGAGTCAGGCAGCTTCAGCAGAACGCCGCCAGCACAGTGGAGCGGGTCCGTCACGGCGAGAGCATCGAAGTTACCGTCAGGGGGCGCCCGGTGGCAAGATTGGTTCCGGTTGCCGGCACCCTACTCGACCAGTTGGAAGCCGCCGGCAGGCTCAAACGTGGAAAAGGCGACTTACTCGACCTGGGGCCGCCGCTGAAGCCGCGGCGGGGCGTTGAGCTGCCCTCAGTCACTCTGGCGCGGATGCGGGCGCACGAACGCTGATGGTATATCTGGATTCGTCCGCCCTGTTGAAGCTCGTTATCGCCGAGAAGGAATCGCGCGCCCTGGTGAGTTTTCTCAAGCGCGAGCCAACAGAACGTGTTTCATGCACCTTGGTACGCACTGAGGTCCTTCGCGCCACCCGACGGCACGGCGCTGCTGCCCTCGAAAGAGCCCGCGCCTTGCTCCAAACACTGCAGCTCGTCCAACTCGGCGATGCGCTACTCGACGCCGCCGGCATGTTGGAGCCGATGAACATGCGCTCCCTCGATGCAATCCACCTTGCCGCCGCTGCCCTCATCGCGCCAGAACTGACGGCCCTGGTGACCTACGACACGCGGATGGCGGAAGGCGCGGCGCTTCTGGGTTTCCCTGTCGTATCTCCTGCTTGACCGCCCTCGCCCCGCCAAGCCGATTCTACGTGGAACCGCCGCGCCGTTGACCATAACCCCCGGCATAGCCTATCCACCTTCCCCACATGGGTGCCGCGAAAGCCGATGATGGCGACGAGCTGGCCGCGAGCTCGCGTCACGTCCGGGAACTGCTCTCGGCCACAACCGAGACGCTGCGCCTGATCAGCGCGCACCCCGGCGACCTGAAAACCGTGTTCCACGGCATCCTCGCCAAGGCCGCCGAGCTCTGCGACGGCGAGGCCGGCTCGATCACACTGAACGACGGCGGATCCATCCGCTATATGGCGTCACACGGCCCGGCCATGGAGCCCTACGTCGGCACGACGGCGCCGGCGGTCTCGGCCGATGCAAACCTGTTCGCCCTGTCGCCCGCCGGCGCCTGGTACACCGACGACTTCGCCGCCACGACCAAGGGCACCGCCTACTTCGAGGAGGTCGCGACCGTCGGCCGCGTGCGCAGCTACGCCGCCGTGCCGCTCATCCATGAGGGTGCCACCGTCGGAGCGCTACACATGTACCGCCACGAGGTGCGGCCGTTCACCGAGGACGAGCTCACCGCCCTCGCAACCTTCGGCGAGCAGGCGTCGCTCGCCGTCGCCAACGCCCGCCTCTTCAAGGACCTCGGCGAGTCGCTGAAGCTGCAGACCGCGATGGCCGAGGTGCTGCGACTGATCAGCGAGCATCCCGGCGAGCTTCGCACCGTGCTCCAGTGCATCCTGGCTCAGGCGCGCCGGCTGTGCGACGCCAACCAGGGTCTCATCCTCCTCCTCGTGCGCGACGACGACACCGTCGCCGTCGCCGCCGACGACAACCCAACGGGATCCATGACGGGCCGTATCCTGCCAGCCACCAAGGCATTTTGGGACATCGATCAGCCGGTGATGGCCGAGGACGTGCTGAGCTTGTTCGCGGCCGATGATCGATCGCGGCTCGCCGAGTTCGTCCGCGAGGCTGGGAACCGGAGCCAGATGATCGTCCCGCTCGTGGGCCGGGGCAGGCATCTCGGCAATGTCATCCTGGGCCGGCGCGAGGTCAGGCCGTTCACCTCCGCGCAAGCGGCCATCCTGCAGGCGTTCGCCGACCAGGCCGTCATCGCCGTCACCAATGCCGGTCTGTTCAACGACCTGGCCGAGTCGCTCGCGCGTCAGGAGGCGATGACCGAGCTGCTCAACGCCGTCAGCACCGCGCGCACCGATCTGGCGCCGGTGTTCGACGTCCTCGCTCGTCACGCCGATCGCCTCTGCGGCGGTACCGGCGCGCTGGTGTCGATGCGTCAGGTCGATGGACTCGTCGTCGTGGCGGGCGCCGGCGTGATCGCGAAACCCGAGATTCGCGGCAACGCGATACCGATCGACGACAGCACCCTGTTCGGGGCCGCTGCCAAGCATCGCGAGATCATCCACATCCGCAACTGGGACGACGAGCCGGCCGAGCGATACCCTGACGCCCCGAGCCGGCGGTTTGGCGCCAAGAGCGCCCTCACCATCCCCATGGTCCGCGACGACGTCGCGTTGGGCGTCTTCGCCTTCTCCCGGGACGTCCCTGGCGGATACACCGATGCCGAGGTGTCGCTGCTGAAGACCTTCGTGGATCAGGCGACGGTGGCCGTGGACAACGCCCGCCTCCTCATCGAGATCGAGAAACGCAACACCGAGCTGGCCGAGTCACTCGAGCTGCAGACCGCAACCGGCGCGATCCTCGCGCTCATCAGCGCCAACCCCGGCGACCTGCGCAAGGTGTTCGACGGCATCGTCGCCCAGGCGGCTCGTCTGTGCGATGCCGACAGCGCCTCAATCAGTCGGATCGAGGGTGACGAGCTCGTGCTACAGGCGACGAGCTACGAGCACAACCGGGCCAACGTCGGCGTCTACCGGACGCCGATTCCACGAGAGCAGGACGCGTGGTCCGGCGTCCGCTTCGTCGACGATCTGGCGG
>JACQED010000266.1 GCA_016200785.1 Chloroflexota bacterium | reverse complement strand
TGAACGCCTACGGAGGAAAAAGCTGCTTCCTTCCTCCTCCTTCCTCTTTGTTTGATCTTCTGCCGCTACTCGTAATATTGCTCTTGCCGCTCGGCCTCTTCTGGTCGGTGACGGTTGGCGGCCGCACGCTTATCCCGGCGGACAATCTGTTCAACTTCGAGCCGTGGCGTTCAGCCGCAGATCAGTTCGGCGTGACCACGCCCCACAACGAACTCCTCTCCGATCTATTGCTGGAGAATTACGCCTGGAAGCGGTTCATCGTCGAGTCACTGCGCCACAAAGAGATTCCGTTGTGGAATCCGTACCTCTTCGCGGGCGTGCCATTTCTTGCGGCCGGTCAGCACTCAGCGCTCTACCCCTTCTCGATCGTCTTCTACATTCTGCCGCTGTCTCGCGCCTACGGGGTTTTCATCGTCTCGCAGTTCTTCCTGGCCGGGGCATTCACTTATCTCTTTCTTCGATCTCTAAGACTGGGCCGCCTCCCGGCGTTGCTCGGCGCGATGACCTACGAACTCAGTTTGTTCATGGTCGTCAGCGTCGTCTTTCCGATGATCGTCGCCGGGGCCGTATGGCTTCCTTTGTTTCTCACTGGCATCGAGTGGGTCATCGTCCAGCGGCCGGCGCTCGGCCGCCCGGCTTCATTGCCGTGGCTCGGCCTCGGCGCAGTTGCGCTTGGGTGCGCCGCTCTCGCCGGTCATCCGGAAGTGCTTTATTACACGCTGTTAATCGGCGGTGCTTATTCTCTTTGGCGCCTCTTTTCTCCGCCCCCAACCCCTAATCCCCGGACCCTCGTCCGTCCTGTCCTTTACCTTCTCGCCATTGTCCTCATCGGCCTCGGGCTGGGCGGCGTTCAACTCATCCCGCTCGTCGAGGCAGTGCGAGGAAACTTCCGCGTCGGCTCAACGACTTTCCAGCAGATACTGAGCTGGGGATACCCTCCCCGGCATCTGCTCGCGTTCCTCATTCCCAACTTCTTCGGAAACCCGAGCCATCACGAATATTTCGATCTCTTTACGTGGCAATGGACGCCGGCGACCGTCAACGCCCTCGGCCAGCCGATTCAAAAGATTGATTGGGGGATCAAGAATTTCGTGGAAGGCGGAGCGTATGTCGGGCTTTTGCCGCTCCTGCTCTCATTCATCGCGCTCAGGCATTGGCTTAAGGAAACGAGGGAACTACGGGGCCGAGAAACAGACAACCGTGCCGGGGAACTTCGCGGTCTGCACTCTGCAATCTGCCATCCGTCATCTGCAATGCCTGGCCCCTACGTCCCTTTTTTTTCCCTCCTCGCCGCCCTGTCCCTCTCCTTCGCCTTCGGCACGCCGCTGTATGCCCTCGTCTTCTGGTTGCCGGGCATCAACCAACTCCATTCGCCCTTTCGCTGGGTGTGGCCGTTCTCGTTCTGCGTCGCCGTTCTGTGCGCGTATGGCGGTGATTACCTTCAAAAGACGCACGAAAACTGGAAAAGGGAGGAAGGAAAAAGCCGCTTCCCGCTTCCTTCTTCCCTCTTCCTATGGGCTTCTCCCTCTCTGATTACGACGCTGGCCGGCATCGCCGTCTGGGGCGGCGCGCTCGTTATCGCCGGCCTCATCGCCGCGAGAATCTTCTACGACCCATTGGCAACTGCGATCGAACGCACCTTCTTCAGCCTGGCCCTCGCGCCGCAGGCATTCGCCGATGCGCGCATGTTCTTCTCGTACGAGTCTCGGCAGGTATTCATCTTCGCGCTTCTGCTCGTATGTAGCGGCATCGTGCTCCGCGTGAGCCGCTGTCCGATCCATCTGCCCGCGAAACTTGGCGGCAGGCCGATCTGGGAGGCGCTGGCCCTCGGCGTATTAGGGCTCGACCTGCTCGCGGCCGGCGGCGGCTTCAATCCGTCCGCCGATCCGCGCATACTCGATTACACGCCGCCGGTCGTCGCCTTTCTCAAGCACGACACTTCGCTGTGGCGTTTCACGACTTTCGACCCGGACGGGCGCAAGCCTTTCAACGCCAACGTCGGCTGGTTCTTCGACCTCTACGACGTGCGCGGCTATGACTCGATCATCCCCAAGCAATACGCCGAATACATGACGGCCATCGAGCCACAGGGCGAACTGCAATACAACCGCATCGCCCCAATCTCCAATCTCGAATCTCTCAACTCGCCGCTTCTCGACCTCCTCAACGTCAAATACGTCATCAGCCAATTACCAATTGCCAATCCCAAGTACACTCTGGTTTACACCGATTCGGCCCTGCGCGTCTACCGCAACGAGACCGTCGCGCCCCGCGCGTTCACCCTGCCCTGGACGAGCGCCATCGGATCGATCGCCAACGTCCCGGAAACATTCCAGACACACGACCCGCGCCAATACGTGCTGATTGACGAGCAAGCCGATCAGCCTCCCGAAGCTCGCAACGTCCCGACGACCGTCGCGCCCGGGGGTCTGCGACCGGCGGAGGTCGTCGGCCATTCTGGCAACGAAGTCACGCTAAACGCGGAGGTCGACGAACCATCCTACGTGATCCTCGCGGACTCGTTCGCCCCCGGCTGGAAGGCGTTCGCGCGCCCCGAGGGGACTGAGCCTGACGCCGAGCACGAGACCTCGGTGATTCGCGTGGACGGCAACTTCCGGGGCGTGTACCTCGGGCCGGGCGCATGGACGGTGCGCTTCAAATACAGCCCGCTGTCGGTGAAAGTCGGCGCGTTCGCATCGCTGATGGCAGCCATGGTGCTCGTCTTCGCGGTGGGCACGTGGCTGTGGCGTTACTTCTACCACGAAAGCGCAGTGGACTCGACCGCGCGCCGCGTCGCCAAGAACAGCCTCGCGCCGATGGCGCTCAACCTGATGAACCGGGCGATTGACCTCGTCTTCGCCGCGTTCATGCTCCGTGTCCTCGGCCCGGGCGACGCCGGCAAGTATTACTTCGCCGGAGTCATCATCATCTGGTTCGACACGTTGGCCGGCTTCGGCCTCAACACCTTCTTGACTCGCGAGGTGGCGCGCGACCGCACCCACGCCAACCGGTACCTGTCCAACACGACCATACTCCGGCTGATCCTCAGCGGCGCATCGCTGTTGATTCTCGCCGGGGCCGTGCTCGTCTCACAAAGATGGCTCGGCCTGGCAAACGACACCGCGCTGGCGATCGTCCTGCTCGCGATTGGCCTCGCGCCCGGGTCGGTGTCCACCGGGCTGACCGCTCTCTTTCAAGCCTACGAGAAGCACGAATACCCGGCGGCGATCACGACCGTCACCACGATTCTCAAAGTCACCTTCGGCGCGGCGGCGTTGGTGATCGGGCTAGGGTTTGTCGGCCTCGCCGGCGTCAGCATCCTCGTCAACACTGCGACGATGCTTCTACTCGGCGTGTTGGCGGTCCGGCTTTTCTTCATTCCGAGGTTCGAGTTCGACGCGGGCGTGCAACGCAGTATGATCCGCGAAAGCGCGCCGCTGATGATCAACAACCTGCTGGCCGGGTTGTTCTTCAAGGTGGACGTGACGCTGCTGGAGCCGATCCGCAACGCACGACAAAAGGGACTCGGCAGTCGCGAAGTCGGCTGGTACAGCACAGCCTACAAGTTCGTCGAAGCCTACAACATCGTGCCGTCGCTCTTCACCTTCGCACTGTTCCCGGTCATGGCGCGGCAGGCGGTCGAGGATCGCCCGGCGCTATTGAAGAGTTACGGCCTCGCCGTCAAATTGCTCGTCTTCACCTCTCTGCCCATCGCGGCAGTCACCACCTTTCTCGCGCACCTGATGATCGGCGCGCTGGGCGGCGCGGCTTTCTTGCCCGACGGCGCGTGGGCGTTGCAATTGATGGTCTGGTCGATTCCCTTCGGCTGGATCAACAGCGTGACGAACTATCTGCTCATCGCGCTGGGCCAACAGCGCGCGCTCACCCGTGCCTTCGTCATCGGGCTGACGTTCAACATCGTCGCCAATCTCATCTTCATTCCGCGTTACGGCTACCCCGCCGCCGCCATCATTACCATCATCTCGGAGATCGTCGAGGGCACGCCGTTCTATCTCGCGCTGCGCCAGTCGCTCGCGCCCGTTCCGTGGGTCCGACTGTTGTGGAAACCTATCTTGAGCGTGCTCGTGATGATCGCGGTGATGATCGCGCTGTGGCCGATCCAGCCGCTGTTGGCGCTCGTCTTGGGCCTGGGGGTCTACTTCGGCGCGGCGGTGGTGCTGCGCGTCTTCGACCCGGACGAATGGGCGCTGTTCGTGACCGTTCTGCCGGGCGGCGTGCGCCGCCGCCTTGCGCCGGCAAGTTGAATTGCATCTTTTTGAGGTAGAATAACAAACCATGAACAATGTCTCCATCGAATACCTCTCCTCCCACATCGGCGAGGAAGTCTCGCTCAACGGCTGGCTCTACAATCGCACCGACAAGGGCAAACTGCAATTTTTACAAGTCCGCGACGGGACGGGGATCGTGCAGTGCGTGGTATTTGCGAAGGACGTGTCTGAGACGCTGTTCGCCGAGGCAGCCGGGGTGACGCAAGAGTCGTCCCTCGTCGTCACCGGCACAGTGCGCGCCGACCCGCGCGCGCCGGGTGTCCCCGGCGGGATCGAGATCGGCGTGACAGAGGTGCGGGTCGTCCAATTGGCGCAGGACTACCCCATCACGCCGAAAGAGCACGGCGTCGAGTTCCTGCTCGACCGCCGACATCTATGGATTCGCTCATCGAAGCAGTGGGCCATGTTGCGGGTGCGGGCTACCGTGATGCGCGCCATCCGGGAGTGGCTCGACTCGCACGGCTATCTCGAACTGTCCACGCCCATTCTCACGCCCGCCGCCGCTGAGGGCACGCAGACGCTCTTCGAGGTGGACTATTTCGGCGAAAATGCTTTCCTCGCACAAACCGGGCAGTTGTATAACGAGGCGAACATCGCCGCCTTCGGCAAAGTCTACTGCTTCGGCCCCACCTTCCGCGCCGAGAAGTCGAAGACGCGCCGACACCTCACCGAGTTTTGGATGGTGGAGCCGGAGATCGCGTTCTGCGATCTGGATCAGTTGCTGGAGGTCGAGGAGCAGTTCGTCAGCCACATCGTGCATACTGCGCTCCGGGAGCGCGCGCCCGAACTGAAAATGCTCGAGCGTGATACTGCCTCACTGGAAAAGATCGTCCCGCCCTTTCCACGGATTTCCTACGACGAGGCGGTCGAGCGGCTGAAGAATCTCCAGGCCGAGGCAACCGACCCAGAGCAGAAAGAACTGCTCAAGATCGAGTGGGGCATGGACTTCGGCTCGCCGCACGAAACTGCGTTGACACAGCAATTCGACAAGCCGGTGTTCGTCTACGGCTATCCCACCGCCGTCAAGGCGTTCTATATGGAGCCGTGGCCCGGCAGACCCGAGGTCTGCAAGTCGGCCGATCTGCTCGCGCCCGAGGGCTACGGGGAGATCATCGGCGGATCGGAGCGCATCGCCGACGTCGACGTATTGATCCGGCGCATCCACGAGCATGGTCTGCCAATGGAACCTTATCAGTGGTACGTCGAACTCCGCCGCTTCGGGACTCAACCTCACTCTGGCTTCGGCCTGGGTGTCGAGCGCACCGTGGCCTGGATTTGCGGCACCGAGCATATCCGCGAAACCACTCCGTTCCCTCGCCTGATCAACCGCAACTACCCGTAGCCAACCACGTGAAAAAGGCCAGTCCTAACGGGCTGGCCTTTCGTGTTCCGGGTAAGTTCGGTCAGCGGCTACGATGAGGGTGTCGGTGTTGGCGTCGCGCCAAACCACTGGACGAAACTGTCGCGTGCCGGCTCCGAAGTCAGGCTCTGATAAGTGGCCCTCATTTCGTAGGTCACGAAGGCGCCGGCATTCCAGGCTGACAAGACAAACGTGACCGAGGTCTGTCCGTCTTCTCTCGTGGGGGGGAGAACGAAGGTAAAATCGCCGCCGGAGGTATGGATGATAGCGACGACGGATGCGCCGACAACCGCCACGTTATGCTCGTTCATGACTTGCGCGTGTAATGTCTGGCCCTGGCCGAGCGGCAGGATGGGCGACTCCGCCCATACGTTGAGTTTGAGCGACTGTGGCGGATGCAATGGAGTAGGCAACGCAGGCTGAGGTGCGCCCGCCTCCCGCTCAAGTTTTCTCCGGCCATAGTTCGTCAAGCGCATCTCAAAGCCCTTCGGCGCTCCGCCGTGCCATTCCATGCGCGCGTTCTCAAAATACTGAACCAGAATACCGCCTTTGATCTGCATTTCGCCGATCGGATGGCCGAAGACAATGTAACCCCCGTGCTCGTCGTAGAATTGACGGAACGGATTCACGATGTTGTGGCCCGTCGCAGGCTCGAACACAGCGTCGGGATCGCTCGACGGTGCGACGGCTGGGTCAGGCCCGTTCTTGAACTCCTGACCCAATGGGCGAAGCCGCACGCCCTCCGGCGCGGTCGAGTCCGCGACGAAAATGACGTTCTCGTAATATTGCTCGATCGTCCCGTCGGCGAGTTTCTGTGGTTCAGAGATAGGAATGCCAAAGACGTCGGCGCCGCCGTAGTGCGAGACGAACGCCCCGATGGCCGGAACGATCTCCATCACCGTCTGTGTCGAATCGGGCGGCGGCGTGGCGGGACTGGCCGAATCGACGGCAGTGCAATTCACAATCGCGCACTTCCAGATGCCGACGGCGGCGAGTCGAACCTGATGATCGGGCGGAAGCGTCTCATCCCAGACGAACATCGCCCGCTCGAAGTATTGAACCACCCGCCCATCCTCCACCTTCATGTCAGTGATAGGATAACCAAAGTAGTATACGCCGCCGTATTTTTCAAAGTAAGGTCGGAAGGCGTGGTTCACGCAGTGGCCGGTTTCGGCGAAGCACAGGGCACGGGCCGACGGCGACCCGGTGTTGGGCGGATCCGGCTTCCTGATTTCAAGAACCAGCGGCGAGAGGCTGACTTGCGCGCCATCAGCCGCCGCCCCGTTGAATTCGAGTCTTCCGTTCTGAAAGTATTGATAGTAGATCCCGCCGTCAAGTTTTTCGGGGCTGATGGGATCGCCCAGAGTTTCAAGCCCGTCGTGTTCGGAATAGGTTGGCTGGAAATGCGGCGCGACAGTGAATTTGGGCGACAAAGCCGTTCCCGACACGCCGACGCTGGACGAAGCACCGCAGGCGGAGAAAAGCCAGCTGGCGATGCTAAGAAGGCTTGCCAGACGCAGGGTTGACTTGATGCTGTGGCGGCTAACGTCTGCTGACATGGTTGAGTACGCCCCCTGGGACGCTTGTCCTAATGTGACTTGCCAAAACGGAGATCAGAAGCCCGCCGCGGAGCGATATTGAGGGCAGCCTGTCCGGCTACCAGTTATGATACGCTTATGAAACGGTTAGTGTCAAGTAAGAATGTACCAGATTCCATGACAAAAGTCATAGGCGTCTCTAGTACTATGCCGTGTCCCAATCGGGTACACTCGAATGAGGGACTGGGCTCCAACTCCTCGGATCCTGAGAACGATGCCATAATCGCGGCCTTGCTCCCTGAGCCGAAAGCGCAGTGAAATGACCTCGCCGGTCACTAACGCTCAACGCGATCTCCTTCGCCCTGTGCTCGACGACCACTCGCCGGCCGACGCGCTTGCGGTCTACTACGCCCTGTACCATGACACTAACCGCACAGCCATCTTCCTTTACCCCGAGCCAGCCGACGCCGCCGGAACGAGCGGTTTCCTGGTCCGCGCACAGACGGGCCAAGACCTCTTCCGTCCATTAGTCACGTATCGCGCGCCGTCGCCGGAAGTTGCCCTGAAGTTGTTCCGCGAAGGCCTGCAGGCGGGACGACCGTATTATTTCACCGTTCCGTTGGATCTGGCTGGGCAGGTCAACAAACACCTGCGCGTCAGTGACCCAGCGATCCATCGCGTTTATCAGTTGGCTTGGGAGCATTACCAGCCGATCATCAATGTTTTCGTCACGAGAGTAACCGCGCCGGATGGACTGTCACGGTACGAGGTGCGACGAGGCGACAGAGCGTATGCTTCCGCAGGAGTCAATTGGCATTCGCCGCGGTATGCCGAATTGTATGTTTACGTGGACCCGTCAGTCAGAGGACGCGGCTGGGGCAAATCGGTTGTCGCT
>JACQED010000265.1 GCA_016200785.1 Chloroflexota bacterium | reverse complement strand
GGCCGCCCCGCACGGCGCAAATGGCAAGAGCATCGCCGCCGCCGACCTCAACGAGGACGATGAGGCGGAAGAGACCGTCGGCGAGTTTGAGGCCGTCGGGGAAGAGGACGAGTAAAAAACCCGGACCATCGGCACGATCATGGGCGGGTGGGCATAGAAATAAACGACATACGAAGCGAGACAAAGCCGGGCTGAACGCCCGGCTTTGTTTTATAATGCAGGCATGACGCGACGACTGCTATTCTTTCCAGCCGCTGTCTTGTTCATCACCGCCTGCGCCTCGCGATCTACCGCCACGCCGTTCACTTCGCCGACCTCTCCCCCCGGCGTCACTTTCAGCGCGCCAGAACCCCTGACGCCTAACCCCTTTCCCCTTTCCCCCACCGGCATCGCGGCCTCCACCCCCACCCCCGCTCAGATCGTCCCGCCGCTCGGGGCTGATCTTTGCACGCCCGACCTGCTATTCGTCGCCGATGCCACCGTGCCCGACGGGACTCAGTTCAAGCCGGGCGAGACGATTGACAAGAGATGGACGGTGCGAAACAGCGGCTCATGCGCGTGGGGGCCGGAGTTCCGTGTGGTGCTCGTCGGAGGCGACGCGATGGGCGCGTCAGCTGAACTCGCGCTCTACCCGGCGCTCCCCGGCGCCGAAGGGATCGTGCGCGCCCAATTGACCGCGCCGGGACAGCCCGGCGACTACGTCGGCACGTGGCAGGCGCGCGATCCGGAGGGGAAGTTGTTCGGGAATAAGATGTGGGTGAGGATTACGGTGTCGGGGTGACAAAGAAGAACGGCGTCGGCGTGCTCGCACCAAACGTCACCGTGCGATTGCCGGGCGCGGCGAGTGACAGGATGAAGCACGCAAGACACAGCGTGACAAATAGAAATCCACCGAGGAGGAAGACGCCGCCCGAGGCCATGCCCACGCCCGAAAGCAAGCGCGTGCGTCCGGGGTTGATTGAATCCTTCGCCTGCAGCCAGCCGATGAGGCCGAGGGCGAAGGCCACAAACGGAATCGCATAAGCCAGGCCGAAGCATGAGGCGATGCCGGACAGACCGATAGCCGTCGCCACCAACGCGGTGACGTCGACGCTGTTGCCACGATAGGGCGCTTGATCGGGCACGGGCGCGGCGGACGAGGCCTCGCTGTGGGGAATGCCCTCGGCGTATCGCTCGGGCGGAAAAACAGTGCGCCCGGAGGCGCGCCAGATCGCGGCGTCCTCCGGGCACAATCGTTCTCCGCTTTCGGCGTACCACAGGCACGACCCGCAAACCGGTTTGCGGCACACCTCGCACCGCTCGACGGCGGGACGATCTGAATGGCGGAAACAGAAGTCGCCTATCTTTACGTCCCCTCTTCCCACGAGGTCAGATACTTCTCCTGCTCTGGCGTGAGCGTGTCGATCTCGGTACCCATCGCCTTGAGTTTGAGCCGCGCGATCTCGCGGTCAATGTCCTGCGGGATGGTGTAGACTTTGTCTTCGAGTTCAGCGGCGTGGCGGGCCATATACTCCGCGCCGAGGGCCTGATTGGCGAAGCTCATATCCATCACGCTGGCCGGGTGGCCCTCAGCCGCCGCAAGGTTGATCAACCGGCCCTCGCCCAGCAGATTGAGGCGGCGGCCGTCGTTGAGCGTGTACTGATCCACGAACTCGCGCACCTTGCGCTTCTCTTTTGCCATTCCGTCCAACACGGGGATGTTGATCTCGACGTTGAAGTGTCCTGAATTGGCGAGGATCGCGCCGTCCTTCATCACCTCGAAGTGCTGTTTGTCCAACACGTTGATGTCGCCGGTGACGGTGCAGAAAATGTCGCCGACCCTGGCCGCCTCGGTCAGCGGCATCACGCGAAAGCCGTCCATCAGCGCTTCGAGCGCTGGCAGGGGATCGATTTCTGTCACGATGACGTTCGCGCCCATGCCGCGCGCGCGGCTGGCCAACCCGCGGCCGCACCAGCCGTAGCCGCAGACCACGAACGTCTTTCCAGCCAGCAGGATATTTGTCGCGCGCACGATGCCGTCCAGTGTGGATTGACCGGTGCCATAACGATTGTCGAAGAAGTGCTTCGTCGCCGCGTCGTTGACGGCCAGCACTGGGAACTTGAGCGCGCCATCCGCCGCCATCGCCCGCAGGCGGATCACGCCGGTCGTCGTCTCTTCCGTCCCGCCCAGAATGCCGTCAATGAGTTCGGTGCGCTCTTTGTGAATCGTGCTCACCAAGTCGGCGCCGTCGTCCATCGTCAAGTGCGGCTGGTGGTCGAGGCCGGCGCGAATGTGATCGTAGTAAGTCTTGTTGTCCTCGCCTTTGATGGCATACACCGGGATTTCGTAGTGCGTCACGAGAGAGGCCGCCACGTCGTCCTGAGTCGACAGCGGGTTCGAGGCGCACAACACCACGTCCGCGCCGCCGAGTTGCAGGGTGTGCATCAGGTTAGCCGTCTCGGTGGTGACGTGCAAACAGGCCGAGATGCGCAGGCCGGCCAACGGGCGTTCTTTGGCGAAGCGTTCGCGAATCAGCCTCAGCACCGGCATCTCCTGCTCGGCCCACTCGATCCGGTGCCGGCCGCCATCAGCCACGCGCGGATTCTTGATGTCGAAAGACTTTGTGCTCAACGGAATTCCTCCTGAAGTTTGTTCTGGTGTGCCCGCATCTTACCACAGCTTGAAAGACGGCCTACTCAAGCCCCTTCACTTTCCGCCATTCCCTCGCAGAAAGGACAATAGCGAACGTAGCCGAGCCGTTCGTACACTCGTATGGCTGCTTCATTCCGCTGGTTGACGTTCAATCCTATCGTGCTCAGACTTAGCCGCACCAGTTCGGCGGACACCGCGCCGGCGACGCGCGCCGCGAGGCCTCGCCCGCGTCGGTCGCGCCGGGTATAAACGTTGCCGACCGCGCCGACGCTCTCGTCGATCGAAACAAGGTGCGTGCCAGCCGCCGCGACTAGATCGCCTGCCTCGCGTATGCCAAAGAAGACGCCCTGCTCGAGCATCGAAGGATGAAAGAAATCGGGCGCTTCGCCGGTCGGCGCGCCATCGGCGTACAGCCGTCGCAGGTCGGGCAGATCGGAGGGGCCGAGCCGGTCTACGCCGCCAGCCTCCGCAGGTTGAAAAGCTGCCGGGGCCAGGATCATTCGCCACATCGCAGTGCCGTGTGTCACAGCCCATCGAGATTTGACGAGAGGCAAAATCTCAACCGGGATTGAAAGATACATTTTCCTTTCGCCGCCGATCTCATCGAGGATTGCGCCCACCGTCTCGACGCCGCCCAGCGCGAAGAGCACCGGTGGGTCGAACGCGCGATAGAGGAGCGCGAGGCCCGGCGGATCACCCGGCGCGGCGATCCACTCGCAGTGCTCGAAGAAGCCCGGCGAGAGGTCGCCCAGCGCGTAAAGCGACCACGGGCGGTCGGTTTCGAGAATCGCGCGGATGTGGGAGCGGTCGACCAGGCGGGGCACTAATTCAGCAATTCGTCCAGCAAGCCATCGTCGTCGAAGTGCTGGCGGTAGCGCGCGACGAACTCGGGCCGGGTGTAGGAATGATTCTGCGGGCCGCGCGATTCGAGGCAGTAGGTCGCGGCCAGCGCGCCCATCCGCCCGCAGACGGCCCACGGCCATCGGGCTTCCCAGCCGCGCAGCAGGCCGCCGCGGAAGGCGTCACCGGCGCCCGTCGGCTCCGATTCGCGGCTCAACGGCACAACGGGGATGTCGCACCGATCTCCGCCCGCGTAGATCGTCGCGCCGTTCTCGCCGCGCGTCACGACGACGATCGTATCCGCGAGGCGCGCGTCGCCCTCGGCAATTCCAGTCTTGCTCGTGATCAAGCCCATTTCGTAGTCGTTGACCAGAAGCATGTGGCAACCGCGCACGCCGGTTTCGATTTCGTCGGGCGACAGGCGGGCCAGCTGCCAGCTGACGTCGTAGGCGTAGGGGATGCCCAGTGCGAGGCACTCCTCGACGTATTGCCCCATCGCGCCCGGATCGTTGGGCGAGATCACGGCGAGGTCCGGCTTTTGCGCCAAATCGCGCAGCGAGACTTCGCGAGCGCGGGCCATCGCGCCGGCGTAGAACGAGGCGAGTTGGGCGTTGGCCCGGTCGAAGTTGGCGAAGAAGGAGGCGGTGTAATCGTCGGCGATGATTTTGACCGCCGAGGTGTCCACGCCCACCGAGTCGAGCCAGCCGCGGTACTCTTCAAAATCCTTGCCGGCCGTGGCCATCACCAGCGGCCGCCCGCCGAGAAGCGCCATAGTGTAGGCGATGTTCGGCGCAACGCCGCCCCTTTGCTTTGTCATCGACTCGACCAAAAAACTCAGGCTGATCGAGTCCAACTTGTCCGGCAGAATGTGGTCTTTGAAGTAGCCGGGGAATTTCATGATGTAGTCAAAGGCGATAGAGCCGGTGATGACGATGTTCATGGGATGAGCCTGTCGCGGAGAATGACCCCCAGGGCGCGCAAACCGTCGGCGGCGCGAATCTTCTTGCCCTGCGCGATACTGCGCGGGTGGTAATCGATGGCAACCTCGCCCACACGGTATCGCCCGCGCGCCAGCTTGTTCGACAGTTCAAAGTCGAGGTCAAAGCCGGAGCAATTGAGATTGAGCAAATTGAATACGCTCGTTCGCACCATCTTGCTGGCGGTTGCCACATCCGTGTAACGCGCGCCGAAAAGGAGGTTGGTCAGCCCGGTAAGCCCTCGCACGGCCCAGTAGTTGACGGCGTAAATGTACACCGCGCGCCCGCCGAGCGTCCGCGACCCGTAGACCGCATCGAGATTCTCGGCCAGCGCCTTGCCCAGAAAACGCGGCTGGTCGGCTGGATCGTATTCGAGGTCGGCGTCCTGAACGAACCCGTAGTCCCCGGC
This sequence comes from Chloroflexota bacterium, assembly GCA_016200785.1. Lineage (GTDB taxonomy): Bacteria > Chloroflexota > Anaerolineae > Anaerolineales > JACQED01 > JACQED01. The sequence goes on along the minus strand of JACQED010000265.1, from coordinate 8,960 downwards.
GGCGTGTCGAAAGCCTGTGCGAATGGACATACCTTTGCCCATATTGTGAGGCTGATAGATGATGCGGACATTCGGCGCGGTAACACTCTGCAGGAGTTCGCGGGTTCCATCGGTGGAGCAATTGTCTACGACGATGATTTCTTTCTCCCAGCCGCTACCGAGGGACACCGCCTGCACCCGGTCGAGCACGGTCAGAATCGTGTCGCGCTCGTTGTAGGCGCAGATGATGATAGAAAGTTTCATCCGGCGCTGGTCTGACGACGGATGGGCCGCACAGACGCGGACGGCCACAGGCGGTCGCGGATGATTACCCACAGCGCGCGGAGTCCGTCGGCGGCGCGGATCTTCTTGCCCTGCTCGAAAGTGCGCGGGGTGTACTTGATCGGCATTAAATGCGAGCCAAAGAGGAGGTTGGTGAGCCACGTCAGCCCGCGCACGGCCCAGTAGTTCTCGGTGTAGTGATGATACCGCTTGCCGCCGAGCACTCGCGAGCCGTAGACCACGTCGAGGTCTTCGGCCAGCGCCTTCGCGAGGAGTTGGCGGTACTCGGCAGGATCGTATTCGAGGTCGGCGTCCTGCGTGATCGAGTATTCCCCGGTGCAGTGGGGGATGGCCGTGCGCACCGACGTGCCTTTGCCCATGTTTCGAGGCTGGTAAATGATTTTCACGTTCGGCGCGGTCACGCCTTGCAGAAGTTCGCGCGTGCCGTCGGTCGAGCAATTGTCCACCACAATAATCTCTTTTTCCCAGTCAACGCCGAGGTCAACGATCTGCACGCGGTCGATCACGGACAAGATCGTGTCGCGCTCGTTGTAAACGCAGATGATGACCGAAAGTTTCACTGATTGGCCCCCTCGTCCGCCCCATCGGCCAGCGGCGCTCGCGTTGCGGCATACGAGTAAAAAACGGTTTCGGCCCACAGGCGCTTGTACCGGCGATACATGACGAGCGCGCACACAAATAAGGTGACGCCGGCCACGAGCCAGAAAGTCTGCGTCGTCTCTTGGTGCGCCAACTCATTGCGGAAAGCGACCGCCATCAGCAGAATGCCTGCCAGGCTTATGCCCTGAAACATCGTCGCCATGGCGATAAACGTCTGAGCCAGCGCGTCGGCGGCAGGGTTCTCTTTTTGCACAATGTAGTAGCAGATCTTGAATGCTGAATTGGCATCTATCGGCCAGCCGACATCCTTTTTCAGCACGGCCTCCAGGCGCGCGCCGAACGGATAGCGCACGAGGTTGGCGGGCACCGGGTCGAACTGAAAGCGCGTCAATATACTTTTGCGCTCCGACGGGCGCTTTGCGCGCGCCCGTGCCATCAGGCCCTGTTTCACTAAAAACTGGTGTACCGGCCAGCCCAAGAGAGCGTTCGCCGGGCGGTCGATCAGATACTCCGAGACGGCGTTGATCAGGTAGCCCACGAGGTAGGCGGCCAGGACGACAAACGTGGCAATCAGCAACTCGTTGCCGAATTTCTCGAAAATCGTGCCCTGAAACACCGAGTTGCGCGCGCTCAGGGCGGGGTTGAACCACAGGTAAATGGTGAACAGCATGATCACGCCGGGGAACAGGACGGCGAAGAAGTCGAAGAGCGAGAAGGGCAATTTGATGTCCTTCATTGCCGGTTGAGAAACTCCCCAAAAACTTCGAGCATGTAGTCAATCCGCTGGTCGTCCAACCCCGGATAGACGCCGACGAAGAACGTGCCGCGCAGAACCTGCTCGGCGTTCGGCAGATCGCCGACGACGCGGCACTCGATATCCCGATAGCCCGGCTGTTTGAGGATGTTGCCGGCGAAAAGGACTCGCGTTTCGACCTTGCGTGATTCGAGGTAGCGCATCAGTTTCGTGCGGTCAAACGGCGCGGAGTCGCGAACGGTCAGCGGGAAGGCGAACCACGACGGGTCGGCGTTGGGCAGCCAGCGTGGCAGGGTGAAGTAATCCTCGTATGGCTTCAACCCGGCGTACAGGCGCGCAAAGTTACGCTTGCGCGCGGCGACGAAGCCCGGCAGTTTCTCCATCTGGGCCACGCCCATCGCCGCCTGCACATCCGTGATCTTCAAATTGTAGCCGATCTCTGTGAACAGATAGCGGTGATCGTAGAAACCCGGCATACCCGGTATCTCGCGCTCGAAACGGATGCCGCACTTTCCGTTCAACGGATTCTCATAACCGCACCAGCAGTCACGCCCCCAGTCGCGTATCGTCCGGGCGATTCTGGCGAGGCGGCGGCTGTCGGTGTAGACCGCTCCACCCTCACCCATTGTGATGTGATGCGCCGGATAGAAACTCAGCGTCGCCAGATGCCCGAACGTCCCGACCATTTTGCCAGCATACTTCGAGCCGAGCGCGTCGCACGTATCTTCGACGAGGAACAGCCGGTGTAACCGGGCGAACTCTGCGATGCGGTCGATCTCGGCCGGATTGCCCAGCGTATGCGGGACGAAGATGGCACGGGTCTTGTCGGACAGCGCGGCTTCAAGTTGATTCGCGTCGAGGTTGTACGTGCCGAGTTCCGCGTCCACCAGCACCGGGACGAGCCGGTTCTGCACCAGCGGCGCCAGCGTCGTCGGGAAAGTGACGGCGGGCGTGATCACTTCGTCGCCCGGATGGAGGCGTTGATGCAGCTGAGGCGAGCACAGCGTCGTGATCGCCACGAGGTTCGCGGACGAGCCGGAGTTGACGGGAACGATCTCGCGCACGCCGATGAACGCGCCGAGGCGCTTCTCGAACTCCCGCGCGTGGCGGCCGGCCGTCAGCCAGAATTCGAGGACGGCGTCCACCATGTTGACCATCTCGCGCTCGTCCCACACGCGGCCGGCGTACTGCACGCGCGTCTCACCCGGCACGAAAGTCCGTGCCGCGTGGGCCTGTTCGTAGTATTCGGTTACTTTGGCGAAAATCTCTGCGCGCAGGGACTCTGGATCGTTCAAGATATCAGCCGCTTCAACCCTTCTTCAAGATCGATCTTCGCAACCCAACCCAACCGCTCGCTGGCCGGTCCGGGATCGGCGACGAGGCGCATCACTTCGCCGGGCCGATACGGCAGCGCGCCGAAGATGGGCCGGGCCGGCGTTCCCGCCAGCGCGAAGAGGGATTCGACGACTTCGCGCAGGCTGTGGCCCAGGCCCGTGCCAAGATCGAATATCTCGCCATCCACGCCGTCGGCATTCGAGGCCGCGATCAACCCATCGATCACGTCGTCCACGAAAACCCAATCGCGCACCTGCTCGGCGGGTGTCATCGGAAAATCCTGCCCGCTGCCCGCCGAGGCCAGCGCCGCGCTCAGCACCGCCGAGGCGGGTTGGCCCGGCCCGTATACTTGAAAGGGCCGCACGCCGACGACCGGCGCGCCCTCGGTGCGATACAGCATTCTGGCAAAGGCCCACGCCGAGGCTTTGGAGGCGGCGTAGGTGGAAATCGGATCGATTCCGCCGGGAGGGCGATCTCCCAGTTCGTAACACGTCCCCGCGTGAACGATCCTTCGGGCCTCGCGCGCGTTCTGAATCACATTGACGGTCCCGGTCACGTTCACTCTCAGCGCCTCTTCGAGCGGCAGAAACGGATCGCTCACGCCGACGGCGGCGAGGTGAAAGACGATTTCGGGCCGGGCCTTTTCCATCGCCCGACGCACCATCGGGCCGTTGCGAATATCGACGTCGTACCGTTCGAATTGTCCGGCGATATCGGCAAGGCCGCCGAGCGGGGCCGTTTCCTGATCGAGTAGGGCCACTTCCGCCCCGGCGGCGATCAACCGCCGCACGAGGCGCGCGCCGATGAAACCTGTGCCGCCGGTGACAACGATGCGCCTCAGTGTCACAACCGCGCGCTTCCCATGCTATAATCTCCAAAGCAACAATCGAGGTGCCCGATGACTCTAACGACTCACACCGAACGAATGCTCAGCCGCCTCCGTGAATTGCTTCCGGTCACCGAAGACGAGATCGTCCAGCGAGGCATCGCGGCAGAAGTGACTGCTCGAATCGTTGAACTGCGACGGGCAGCCGCGCAACTCTCCGCTCGCTATACCTCTGTCGAGGCGTTGGAGGCGCGAGTGCGCGCTGAAGGCGTTTCGCCAGACGACCACACACTCTACACTGACCTGCTTGAATGGCGCGCGGTGCGCCATGAAATGACCGAATTAACCGGATTTCTGCAGGCGGTCTAATGGCCTGGTACACAGCCGTGCGGACCCGATTGCAAGACAGCGAATTGTTCATCGGGGTGGAACTCGTCGGTGGCAAGGTTCGCGCCACCGTTGACGCCAACCACTTCCAAGAACGCACTGCCGACGGCAAATGGCGCTTCATGCCATCTGAGTTTCGAGGCAACATTGAAGTCGAGATCGAAACTGTCATCGACCGCGTGCGCCAGTTTCTCGGCAAGTCTACTGCCGAAGAAACTCCCGATACCACCCAATAGTTTCTCTCAGCCCCTCTTCGAGCGAGTGTTTCGGATACCAGCCGAGGACGCGGTGCGCCTTCTCGCTGGAGAGATATTGATCCTGAATCTCGTTTGGCGCTTCGCCGAGAATCGCCGGCTCGAGGTCGGCGCGGCCCGATTGGGCGATGATCGCCTGCACCAGTTCCAGCACCGTCTTCGGCGCGTCCAGCCCAAAGTTGAAGGCTTCGCCTTTATGCTTGCCGCCGTCCATCGCCTCGGCCAGCGTCAGATAGGCGTGAACGATGTCCTTCACGTAGATGTAGTCGCGCTTGAGCGTGCCATCCGAACGAATGACCGGGCGCTGGCCGCGCAGAACAGACCGGATCGTGCCGGGGACGACGCGATTCCAGTTCAGGTCGCCGCCGCCGTACATGTTGCCACAGCGCGTCACTGCGACCGGCAAGCCGAAGGTGTCGGCGTAAGCGCGCGAGATCACGTCGGCGCACGTTTTGGAAACGTCGTACGGGTGATTGCCGAGCAACGGCGCCTCTTCGGTGTACGGCAGGGTTTCGTGCGAGCCGTAGGCCTTATCGCTCGATGCGACAACCAGCCGGGTGAGGCCGGGCCAGCGCCGGGCGGCCTCCAACACGAGCCACGTTCCGCGAACGTTCGCCTCGAACGTCGGCAGAGGCGAGCGATTGGCGATCCCAACAGTCGTCTGCGCGGCGAGGTGGATGCACGTGTCAATCTCGTAGTCGGAGAAGACGCGCACCATCGCCTCGGCGTCGGTCACGTCGGCGCGCACGACTTTGATGCGATCGATCGTCCCCGCCCGGACGATTTGGCTTTGCGGCACCCAGTCGCGGACGACGCCGACCACATCCGCGCCGCATTTCACCAGTTCGTCGGTGAGCCAAGAGCCGAGGAGTCCCGTGCAACCGGTGACTAGAACTTTGCGGTCTTGCCAAAACTCTTTCCTCATTCCCAGACCTTCCACGGCGCGCCTTTTTCCCATAATTCGCCAAGTTCCTGCGCTTCCTTAAAGGTATCCATCGAGGCCCAGAAGCCTTTATGCCGGTACATCATCAATTGCCCGTCGGCGGCGAGGCGGGGCAGGACTATCTTTTCAAGGTCAAGCGCGTCGTCGTCGTCAAAGTAATCGAGCGCGGTTCTGTCAAAAACAAAAAAACCGGCGTTGATCCACGAAGTCAGGCGCGGCTTCTCGCGCAATAGCAAGACTCTTCCATCCTCGGCGGCGTCCACCACGCCGTACTGCGAGAAAGGCTGGTAGCCGGTGAGTGTGCAGAGTCTGCCGTGCGCGAGATGGCAGTCGAGCAGCGCGGCCAGATCGACATCGCCCACTCCGTCGCCGTAAGTAACGAAGAAACGATCGTCGGTGACGTAAGCCGCCGCCTTTCGAACCCTCGCGCCTTTGTTCGCCGCCAGTCCGGCGTCGAACAACGTCACACGCCAATCGTGCTCCTGATTAGGGTGGTGATAGCGCCGCTTGTCAGGCTCCCCCAACGTGAAAGTGAGATCGTGCGACAGCGCCTCGTATTCCATAAAATATCGCCGGAACAGATCGCCTCGATGGCCGAGTGGCAAAACAAAATCAATATGCCCATACTTGGCATACAACTTCATGATGTGCCAGAGGATAGGCCGCCCGCCGATCTCGACGAGCGGCTTGGGCCGCCCCTCGGCCTCCGGCCCCATGCGCGTGCCGAGCCCACCGACGAGGAGGATGACGGACAGTTTTTCACTCATCTTTGGCCATGACTTGGTCCGCGAAGGCGCGTGGAGTCATGATCTTCACACCTGCATACTCGTTCAGGTCGAGCAGATGGTGATCTCCGGTCACAATGTAGTCTGCTTTTCCGGTCACCGCACATGCAATGACAACGTTGTCATCAGGATCAGCAACAACAGGCGCGACTTCTCCCAGCGCGACCCGCGTCGCTCTATTCTCCAAGAATGTCAAGACACCGGCGAATCTTTCGCCCATCAGGCGAAATCGCTTTCTGAGGTGTTTTCGATGGCTTACTTCGATGTGTTGATGGTCACATTGGTATCAAGCACCACGCGCGGCACGTCGTTGTGCCCTCATCAATTCCATCTCGTGCTGAACGTCAGCCATCACCACCTCGTGCGCCACATCGCTCACCGACTTCAACAGTTCTTTCAATCGAACAGCCGAGAGACGTCGGATAGCGTCGGCCAAGTGCTCTGCCGACACTTCCACGGCAATCGTCCATTGGGCCATCGCCGGCGACACTTGATATACGACCTTGGTCTCTGCGGCCTTCGGCCGAGGTCGCCTGTGCGTTTCTTCCGACTCGTTCTCCGTAATCCAAAGCACTTGCAGGGTATTGAGAAGGTCGTGGAGAGCCTCCGACTCCATCGCATCTTTATCGAGCAAATCGACAAACGCTTTTTGCCGATTGGGAGGCAAATGGCGCAGCGTTTGCGACAACTCACGAGGGGCAACCAGAAGCACGATTTGAGTCTGCAACTGCTCGTTCATATCGCTACTCCCCGTTCACCGCCCTCTCCAAATTCCTCACAAACGGCGGATACACTACACTTTTCTCTGTAACAATCGCCGTGACGTACCTATGCGGCGTCACGTCGAACGCCGGATTGCGGGCGGTGATACCCTCGGGCACGACGGACTCGCCTTCAAATTCAAGGCCGAGCACTTCGCGCCCATTGCGCTCTTCAATCGGGATCAGATCGCCGATGGCCAGCGAGAGATCGACCGTCGAGGTGGGCGCGACGGAATAGAACGGCACGCCGTTCTCTTTCGCCACGACCGCCAGCTTGTAAGTGCCGATCTTGTTTGCCACGTCGCCGTTGGCCGCAATGCGATCCGCGCCGACGAACACGGCGTTCACCTGACCCGTCCGCATAAAGTGCCCGGCGGCGTTGTCGGCAATCAGATCGAATGGCAGGCCGAGTTGCTTGAGTTCCCACGCCGTCAGCCGCGCGCCCTGCAATCGGGGCCGGGTCTCGTCCACCAGCACGTGAATGCGTTTGCCCTGCTCGTGCGCCATCCGGATCACACCCAGCGCGGTGCCGTAATCCACCGTCGCCAGCGCGCCGGTGTTGCAGTGATGCAAAAGGGTATCGCCGTCGGAGATCAGGGCGGCGCCATTCTTGGCCATGCGCTTATTGATTTCGACGTCTTCGTCGGCCAGCCGCTGGGCTTCGCGCAGAAGCGCTTCGCGCACGTCATCCGCGGAGTCGAGATCTTCGGCGACGGCGACGCGCAGGAGTCGGCCCAGCGCCCAACCGAGATTGACGGCGGTGGGGCGCGCGGCGCGCAAAACCGCCGCCGCCTCTTCCAATTCGCGCAAAAGCGTCAAGCGGTCGTGTGTCGTCGTCTGCTGCGCCGCCAGCGCGAGGCCAAAGGCCGCCGCCGCGCCGATCGCCGGCGCGCCGCGGATCACCATCTCGGCAATCGCGCGCGCCACGTCGCGATAGTCGCGATAGACGGCGATTTCAAAACGGCCCGGCAAAACCCGCTGGTCGATCATCTTGACCGCGCCGCTTTCCCATTCGATCGTTCGCATCGGCTCTCATCACAAAAAAACGCCCTCGGTGGCGAGAGCGTCAGAGGCAACTCGGCGCAATAGTAACATAGCGAGAGACGATTGTCAATCAATTTCGCATTGACAAGCCTTCACGCGGCTCGTATCATGGGCGACATGCCTCACGCAGAACGAAAACGGGGAAACAGGGAAATGCGGGTTCGCGCTTGCCGCGCGTTGCCGCTGACTGTGCTGGTGACGATCAGCTGCGCCGTGGGCGGATTGTTCGCGACGCCGACGCCCGACGCGACGCCGACGCCGACAGTCACCCCGGCGCCCCTCCTTCCAACGGCTTCGCCGACGCCGACCCCGACGCCCCTGCCCGAGTTTCTCGCCCGTCTGGGCGACGGCGACCGCGCGCTCATCAATGGCGACTGGGACACGGCGAACGCGAACTATCAGGCTGCGCTGAACCTTGCCCCCGACGCGGAAGCCGCCCAGGCCGCGCTGATCGGCCTCGGCCAGACTCGTTTGCGATCAGGCGACGTGCAAGACGCGATCGGCGCTTTCAACACTTACTTGCAGAAGTACCCCGACGCGGTGCGCGCCGCCGACGCGCATTTCTGGCTGGGCGAGGCTTATCGCGCACAGGGAACGTGGGGCCTCGCGGCGCAGGAATACTCGGCCTACCTCACGCTTCGCCCAGGCGCAATTGACTCCTACGTAGAGGAGCGCATCGCTCAATCTCTGCGGAAGAATGGCGACGCCGCCAGCGCGATCATGGCACTTGAGGCTGCCGTCGCTGCCCCGCGCGCGTCGGATAATACCGACCTGCGTGTGACTCTGGCACAACTGTATACGGCCTCGGGCCGCAATGACGCGGCGCTCGCGCAGTACGACGCGGCCCTCGGACAGGCAACGCAGAATTGGCAGAAGGGCCAATTGGAGTTTCTCGCCGCCGAAGCGCTTGCGCAACTCGGCGCAACCGACGCGGCAAACCAGCGATACGCGACCATCGTGAACCTGTATCCCGACGCGAACGACGCGTC